>JAAWIL010000223.1 GCA_022796315.1 Oscillibacter sp.
CGGTGGACTTCATAGACAAAACACGGCACATGGATGTGCCGGCGGCCTCGCCCGCCTTGAAAATCGGATACCGATTTTCAAGTGTTTTGACTATATAACCCTATTTTGTTGGCTTCGGGACGGAAATGCCATAGTTTTGTGCTACCGGAGCAATCAGTACTCTTCCTGTACCCCGATAGACATGAACAAGCCCCTCACCAGAGGCAGCAGAGCCAATCAGGGTTTTTGTTGTCCGTTCCACAGTAAATTCCAGTGAACTCGACCACGCAATTGCCATGCTCCCATCAATGCATACCACATCTTTATCCAAGTCAACAGTGATGAGTTCTTCGGCCGGAACCGGACTCTCCAATACCGCAACGCCTTTTCCTACTAACGCAGTGTTAAACAGTCCCTCGTTCCCTAAAACAGCAGAGGACAGCGTACTCCTGGCAGTAACTTTCATGTCCATAGAATCGTCGCAGGCCAAGAACATTCCGTCCTCAATCACCATGCTGCCATTCCAATTTTCCAGATTTTCAAACAGGATATACCTATAAGTTGGTTCCAACACCAATATGCCAGTCCCTTCATAGCGCGGCTTGACGGCCGTTTCCCCAGTGACCTTGCTGCCGATCAATTTCTTCATCAGGTCGCCTGCCCCTTTGATGTTGGTCGCCGCTTGAAGTTGTCCTATCATGAGCTGCATAGCTCCAGCTTGAACGATGACCCCCCCATCATTGTTCAATTTTGCAATTACCTGCTTCTTTCGCACATTCATCTGAGACGCGAAGAACGCTGTACTTGCCGTATCTGGCGTAATAGACAGATCCCGCTCATATTCGAGCAGAGAAAATCTCCCGGCCTCTGCTACGATTTTGTGCGCATCAGTTGGCTGAAACAAGTTTGTTCTTATCATGATTGATCCCTCCAAAAATATGTTTGGGCGACAATGTATCTAGTTGTGCCTTTATGAAAATGCAGCTTTCCTGCAAAGATGGCCCGTTCTCTATCATGGAACAGAATACCACAAGCATGGTTGGTTTTCAATCCCTTATTGGGTATGTCCCGATGAGGAAATCCGCTTGCTGGAACGCATTTTTTGTCTTTTTGATCGCCCTTTGCTTGACAGACTGTATTTCTACAGACCTTTCAATACTCCTCGTTATATCCTCTAAACCGTGCTTCTGCCGGAATATGGAGGAATCCGGTTGCGTTCCGGCAAATCCTATGCTATACTTTTTCAGAACACAATTTTGCGGGACCGGGCGGGATCTGCCCGGTTCTTGACTGTCCCGCCTCCATGGCGGCCGTTTGGAAAAGGAGAACGCACCGTGAAAGAACTGACGCCCCAGCTGTTCCTGTCCCTCAAGCACTACTCCGGGCAGGACTTTCTCAAAGACCTGACCGCAGGGGTCATCGTGGCCATCATCGCCCTGCCCCTGTCCATCGCTCTGGCGCTGGCCTCCGGCGTCTCCCCGGAGCAGGGCCTGTACACCGCCATTGTAGCGGGCTTCCTCATCTCCGCCCTGGGCGGAAGCAAGGTCCAGATCGCGGGGCCCACCGCCGCCTTTGCCACCATCGTGGCGGGCATCGTGGCCCGGAACGGCATGGAGGGTCTGGCCATCGCCACCATTCTGGCGGGACTCATTCTCATCGGCCTGGGCCTGCTGCGGCTGGGCAGCATGATCAAGTTCATCCCCTACACCATCACCACCGGCTTTACCGCCGGTATCGCGGTCACCATCGTCATCGGCCAGCTGAAGGACTTCTTCGGCCTGACCTTTCTCCACGCTCCCGTGGAGACCATGGAAAAGCTGGGGGAGGTCCTCCGTACCTTCTCCACCGTGAACTGGACCGCCGCGGGTGTGGGCGCCCTGGCTCTGGCCATCCTGTGCCTGTGGCCCATGGTGAAGCCCCTGCGGAAGATCCCCGCCTCCCTCATCGCCGTGGTGGTGACGGCGGCGGCGGTAAAGCTGCTGGCCCTGCCGGTGAACACCATCGGCGACCTGTACACCATCTCCAGCGCGCTGCCTCAGCTCCACCTCCCCGCCTTCTCCTATGACACGGTGGCGGCGGTGCTGCCCGACGCCTTCACCATCGCGGTGCTGGCCGCCATTGAGTCCCTGCTGTCCGCCGTGGTGGCCGACGAGATGACCGGCGCCCGGCACAACTCCAACATGGAGCTGGTGGCCCAGGGCGTGGGCAACGCCGCCTCGGCCCTGTTGGGCGGCATCCCCGCCACCGGCGCCATCGCCCGGACGGCGGCCAACATCAAAAACGGGGGCCGCTCTCCGGTGGCCGGCATGGTCCACGCCGGGGTGCTGCTGCTGGTGCTGGTGCTGCTGATGCCCTACGCCGCCCTGATCCCCATGCCCTGCATCGCCGCCATTTTGTTCCAGGTGGCCTACAACATGAGCGGCTGGCGGACGGTGGTAAAGGTGGTGAAGCGCTCCCCCAAGAGCGACGTGGCCGTGCTGGCGGCGACCTTCCTGCTGACGGTGGTATTTGACCTGGTGGTGGCCATTGTGGTGGGACTGTCCCTGGCCTGCCTGCTCTTTATGAAGCGGATGGCCGATGTGGCGGTGGTCAAGGAGTGGGAATACGTGGAGGATACCGGCGACGGCCTGGGCCGGATGAAGCCCGTGCCGTCTCATGTGATGGTCTATGAGATCAGCGGCCCCATGTTCTTCGGCGCGGCGGACAAGATCCCCCATCTGGAGCCCACCGGCGGGCGGAATGTGCTGATCCTGCGGATGCGCTCGGTGCCCGCCATGGACATCACGGCCCTGAACAGCCTCCAGCGGCTGTATGAGGAGTGCCGGGACCAGGGGATCGCCGTAATCTTCTCCCATGTGAACGAGCAGCCCCTGGCGGTGTTCCGCAAGTCCGGCCTCTTTGAGGCTGTGGGCGCTGAGAACTTCGCCCCCAACATCGACGCGGCCCTGGCCCGCGCGGCAGAGCTGGGTTCCGGCGGGAAATAACATCGGATATCCAAACAGAAGGCCGGTCTCACGGGAGACCGGCCTCTTTTTCAAACAACTTCCAGGGTATAGTCAAAACACTTGAAAATCGGTATCCGATTTTCAAGGCGGGCGAGGCCGCCGGCACATCCATGTGCCGTGTTTTGTCTATGAAGTCCACCGTC
>JAAWIL010000224.1 GCA_022796315.1 Oscillibacter sp.
TAGGGCGGGCCGA
Organism: Oscillibacter sp.; assembly: GCA_022796315.1. Taxonomy (GTDB): domain Bacteria; phylum Bacillota; class Clostridia; order Oscillospirales; family Oscillospiraceae; genus Oscillibacter. The sequence goes on from JAAWIL010000224.1 coordinate 14, forward strand.
ACAGCAGCCGCAGCCGCTCGTGGACGGTCACCAGGCCAAAGCCCACCCGCTCCCCGTTGGCAATGGCCCGGTTCAGCTCCTCCAGCCGGGCCGCGGGCATTCCCGCGCCGTCGTCCGTCACCTGGATGAGCGCGTCCGTTCCCTCCGCCCGGCCGGTGATGTAGATCCGGCCCTTGCCCCGCTTGAGCTTGATGCCGTGGTACAGGGCGTTCTCCACCAGGGGCTGGAGCGTCAGCTTGGGAAGCCGGGTCTCCCCCAGGGCGGGGTCCATCTGGATCGTGTAGTCCAGGATATCCTGATACCGGGCCCGCTGGATCTGGAGGTAGCTGTGGACGTGCTTTTCCTCCTCGCCCAGGGTGATGACGTCCTCCCCCCGGCTGAGGGAGTGGCGGAAGAAGCCGGAGAGGTTGGAGACCATCTCCACCGCCGCCTGGGGCCGGTTCGCCTCAATGAGCCAGATGATGGTGTCCATGGTGTTGTACAGGAAGTGGGGATTGATCTGAGCCTGGAGCAGCGCCAGCTCCGTCTTGCGGAGGCTGGCCTGCTTCTGGGTGATCTCCTGAATCTGGGCGTTGATCCGGGCGATCATCTGCTCCATTCCCTCGCTGAGGGTGCGGATCTCGTAGGTCTCCGAGCGGACCGGCTCCCGGACCGTCAGGTCGCCGCCGATGACGTCCTCCGCCCGGCGGCTCAGGTCCACCACCGGCTGGGCCACGGAGCGGCTCAGCCGGACGCTGTAGCGGACCAGCAGGAGGATCAATCCGGCGGACAGGAGCAACACCAGCAGAATTTCCGCCGCCATTTGGCGGGAGATCTGCTGCCGCAGCAGATTCAGCTGCACCGACTCATAATAGAGGTAGTTGTACATGTACTCCTGAATCAGGGCCGTGAGGACGTAGATGTTGTTCTCCAGCTGCACCTGCCGGCTGTCATAGCTCTGGGTCTGCTCGATCTGGTAGATCTTCTCCTCCAGGTTTTCGCACAGGTCCAGCACGCTGGTGACGGCCTGGAGGCTGTCCTTCTGGCTGGTGCTGTCCAGCAGGTCCTTGGCCAGGGCCTGGGCATCCTGGACCTCCTGAATGGGCAGGCCCTCGGAGTACCGGCTCTCAATGACGTAATAGTACATCTTGAGGTCGATGTTCTCCTTGAAATCCTGGTTGAACTCCGAGGCGGTGGTCACGTTGTGGAGGAGGTTTTTGTACTGGTTGTTGTAAACCAGCACCAGGGCCAGCGTCACCGCCAGAACCGCCGCCATGAACCCGCAGAAAACCGCCACCATGCGGCGCATCCGGCTCTGGATGGAATCCGGGCGGCTCACGGGCGCCTCCCCCGGTAGTCCCGGGGCGTGCAGCCCTGGGTCTTCTTGAACAGGAAGCTGAAATAGTGGGGGTCCTTATAGCCCACCGCCGCCGCCACCTCGCCGGAGCGCTTGTCCGTGGAGCGCAGCAGCTCCTTGGCCCGGTCCATCCGCTTCCCGGTGACATATTCCGTGAAGGTGGCCCCGATCTCCTGGCTGAACACCGCCGAGAGGTAGTTTGCGGAGATGTTGACCTCCCGGGCCACCTGGTTCAGGGACAGGGATTCCTCGGTAAAGTGGCTGTCGATATAGGACACCGCCTGCTTGAGAAGCTGGCGGCACTGACTGCTGGAGGCCTGGTCCCGCAGCTCCGCCATCCGCAGCAAAATGGCGGAGAAGTAGGCCTTCAGGTCCGCCGCCGTGACCGTCCGCCCCACCAGATCCAGACAGGTCAGCGGCGCGAAGGCCTCCTTCTGCCCCACCCCCAGGGAGGCGGCGAAGCGGGCCGCCGTAAACCGCGCGGAGAGCATCAGGTACTGGCAGAAGGGCTTGGACCCCAGGGCCTCCTCCACGCTGTGGGTGTACTCGTCCACGAAGCTGGGGATCTCCTGGGCGCTGGCGCTCTGCATCACCCCCAGGAGGATGGCCGGGTCCACCTTCCCGGCGTCCAGCTGGTCCAGGTGGCTGTTCCCGCCGCCGGTGCCGGTGAGGAAGCTGACGGTGTCCGCCGTCAGCACATGCTGCTGGGGCAGGATGTACCGGTAGGCCCAGAGGCGGGACACCTCCTCAAAGCAGGCGGGCAGGGTGCTGAGGCGCTGGGTGGGCCGGCCCAGGGCCACATACCAGCTCTGTTCCGGGGCGTAGGTCGCGTATTGGCTCCGCACCGTGTCCACGCAGCGGCGGGCCAGCTCCTCCATCCGGGCGGTCTCGCCCTTGAGCAGCACGGCGTAGGTGGTCAGGTTCCAGCGCAGGAGGACGTACTCCGGGTATTTCAGGAAATGCTCCAGCAGAGCGTCCCGGAGGCGGGCCCCGGGTTCCGAGTACGCCTCCGCCGAGGCGGAGGGCTCCGGCAGAACCGAGAAGAAGGCGATGGAATAGCACTGGACCCGGAGGTCAATGTCCAGCTTCGCCGCCGACTCGTAGATCTCCTGAACGGAGAGCTGGCCCGCCACCACCCGCTCGAAGAACACCCGGCGGGTATACTGCTCGTACTCCTCGGCCTCCCGGTGGAACTGGGCCAGGTAGCTCCGGCTGGCCCGCTCCCCCTCGATCTTCTCCTTCAGCGCCGCCAGCACGTCCAGCAGGGCCTTCTTGGTAATGGGCTTCAGCAGGTACTGGTCCACCCCGATGCTGATGGCCTGCCGGGCGTACTCAAAGTCGTCATAGCCGGAGATGATGATAATTTTAATCTCCGGAAACTCCCGCCGCACCAGCTCGCTGAGGGCCAGCCCGTCCATGAAGGGCATCCGGATATCGGTGATGAGCACATCCGGCTTCACCTGGCGAATGAGGGGCAGGGCCATCTCCCCGTCCCCGGCCTCCCCGGCGAAGGCGTAGCCGTACTGGCCCCAGGGGACGGTGTCCCGCAGGGTCTCCCGGATGATGCTCTCGTCCTCCACCAAAAATACGCGCAGCATGGCAGTCTCCCTCCGTTCCGGCCGTTTTTCTTTAGGATACCATACTCCGCCGCGAAATTCTATAGTCACCGCAGTTGAAAAGAAGCAAATGCTTCTTTTCAACCCTGGGGCGCATAGGCGCCCCAGGGGCCGTGAAACGGCCTGACGGTGGACTTC
>JAAWIL010000225.1 GCA_022796315.1 Oscillibacter sp.
CGCCGCAATCCTGGCGGATTGCAAGGGTTTTTAACGAAGTCTGGACGGAAAATACGCCGCCAAGACGTGTGCGGGGAGATTCTAAACAGGCTCTAAAAAAGCAAACAGGCTCCGGCGGCGCAGCCGGGCCGGACAAGGAGGGACGATCATGAGAAGAACCTGGTCAGCCATGTTCCTGGCGGCGCTGCTGGCGCTGAGCATAAGCGCCTGCGGCGGCGCGGCGAACAGCATAGCCTCCACTTCCGAGGCGCCCATGGACCAGGAGGAGGGCGTGTACCAAGAGGACTTTGCCAATGGATTTTCCCATGGCGGCATAGAGATGGACGATGCGGAGACGGCGCCGGAGTCCATACAGGAGGCGCTCCCTGCCGGACCGGCGGAGGACGGGCGGGAGGAGAAGGTGATCCTGACCGCCCGGCTGGAGCTGGAGACCCTGGAGTTTGACCGCGCCGCCCCGGCCCTGGAGGACCTGGCGGAGGACCTGGCCTACAGCTGGGTGTGGGTGCTGCTGGCGGCGGCACTCGTCCTTGCGGCAGTCCGGATCCTGCGCAAACGGCGGAGGACTTCGGATGCTCGGGCGGAGAAAACGGCAGATGACAAATCCGGGGAGATGTGATACAATCACCCCAAAGGCGGCGGCCTCCCCGGCGTTTGATTCCGGCGAGTCCAGCGGCCGCCGTGAAGACGATGACGGGAGGAATCTGCCATGAGACTAACCTGGCTGGGTCACGCCTGCTTCCTGCTGGAACAGGAGGGCTACCGGCTGATCCTGGACCCCTATGCCGGCGTGGAGGGCTACCCGGACCTGCGGGCGGAGGCCCATGGGGTGCTGTGCAGCCACGGCCACTTCGACCACCACGCCGTGGACGCCGTGACGCTGCTGCCGGAGCGGGAGAGCCCCTTTGCGGTCCGCACCGTGGAGACCTTTCACGACGGCCGGGGCGGCGCGCTGCGGGGAAGCAACACGGTTCACGTCCTCACCGCCGGCGGCGTGACCCTGGCCCACCTGGGGGACCTGGGACACCCGCTGACGCCGGAGCAGCTGGCCGCCCTGGGCCCGGTGGACGGGCTCCTGGTGCCGGTGGGCGGAACCTACACGCTGGACGCCGCCGGGGCGAAGGAGGTCTGCGAGGCCGCGGGGCCCCGGTGGGTGGTGCCCATGCACTACCGCCACCCGCCCTATGGGCTGCCGGAGGTGAGCGGCGTGGAGGACTTCCTGGCCCTGTGGCCCCGGGTCCGCCGCCTGCCGGGGCCCACCCTGGAGCTGGAGGGTCTGGAGGGCGTGCTGGTGCCCGCTTACCGTCCGGGCGCGTGATTTACGGCGTGAAAAAGCGAGGCCCTGTTGGGGCCTCGCTTTCCTCTTGGGCGTTACCGCGTAATGTCGTTGATCCACTTCCGGCTGCGGAGGCGGTGGATGCCCCAGGGCATCTTGCAGAGATTCTCCGACTGGATGCACAGGCACACCAAAAAAATGGGACTGTTCAGCCCCAGGCCCGTTAGGGCGGTGAGGGGCACCGCCGTCAGCCACAGGGGGCACAGGTCGATGACGGAGGCCATGCGGGCGTCGCCGCCGGCCCGGAGGATGCCGGTGATGTTGGAGATGTCAAAGGCCTTCATGGGCAGGACGCAGATATAGACTACGCACATGGTGACGGCAATGTTCATGGCCAGATCCTTCAGATGGAACAGGGGATAGAGGTAGGGGATGAACACCGTGGGCAGCAGCACCGCCAGGCCCAGGGACACCACCAGGCCGATCAGCAAAGACACCAGCAGCAAACACCAGCTCAGGGAGTATACCTCGTCCTTGGAGGCGCCCTCGCCGATGCGCTTGCCCACCATGACGGCGCTGGCCCCGGCGACGCCGAAGCAGGCCACGGTGGAGAACTTGTCGATGTTGCCCATGATGGCGTGGGCCGCCAGGATGTCCTCGGAGATGAGCATGTGGCCCATAATGGCGGTCATCACGGTGGTGCCCAGGCCCCACAGGGTCTCGTTGACCAGCACGGGGGCGGAGTAGCGGGCGAAGTCGGAGAGGATCGCCCGGCCGGGCCGCAGCAGGGCGCCAAACCGCAGGGGCACCCGGCGGTTCAGCAGGGCATAGACCAGGGTGATGAGGAACTCCACAATCCGGGAGGTCAGGGTGGCCAGGGCCGCGCCGGTGATCCCCAGAGCCGGGGCGCCGAACTTGCCGAAGATCAGGATGTAATTCAAAAGGGTGTTCAGGAGCATGGAGCAGGCGAAGACCGTCATGCCCATGAGGGGATTCTCCGTGCTGCGCTGCATGCCGATGTACACGGAGCTGACGGTGTTGAAGATGTAGCTGATGCCCACGATCCGGACGTAGGGAGCCCCCAGGGGGATCAGCTGGGCGTTGTTGGTCACAAGGCCCATGACGAACTCCGGAAAGCAGAAGAGGATCAGGGCCACCAGGGACGCGATGGCCACGCCTGCGTAGACGGCCACCCCCATGCAGCGGTTGATGGTCTCCACGTCCCCCTTGCCCCAGTACTGGCTCACCAGGATGGTAAGACCGCTGATGAAGCCGAAGATGATGACCTGCACCAGGAAGATGGGGGAGTTGGCCGCGGTGACGGCGGAGAGCTCCGCCTGTCCCAGCAGGCCCACCATGAAGGTGTCCACGAAGCCCAGGGAAGTGGTGATGAGGTTTTGCAGAATCAGCGGCAGAGCCAGAAGAAACAGCCGCTTGTAAAAGCCGGCGGGCCGGCGCAGATAGTTCAGCATAGTTCGCTCCAAAACGATTAGAATTTTTCTGACGCGGGAGAAGGGCGCGCGGGGGCGCTTATACGCGTTCTTTCTATTGGGCCTCGTTTGAAAACTGTCAAAACACCCAAACGGCGGATCTTTTCCGCCGCTCCGCGTTACATTTTCTTGCCGGGCGACAGCCCGCCTGCGAAAATTTGCCTGGATTGGCGGTTGGATAGCCGTTGGCGGCTCTGCCGCCTTAGAGCCTGTTTAAAATCTCCCCGCGCATGTCTTGGCGGCGTATTTTCCGCCCTGACTGCGTTAAAAATCCTTGCCATCCG
>JAAWIL010000262.1 GCA_022796315.1 Oscillibacter sp.
CGCAGGCATCCTGACGGATGGCAAGGATTTTTAACGCAGTCAGGGCGGATAATACGCCGCCAAGACATGCGCGGGGAGATTTTAAACAGGCTCTTAGGCCCCCATTTCAAACGCCGCTGCGGAGCAATGCTCTGCGGCGGCGTTTTGGGCGGAGGCCCTCCCCTTGCGGACGGCTGTTATGGTTTCCTTTATGCTATTGTCTTTTCCCAAGTTTTCGGACCCAGATTACCAAAATGACAGCGGTTGCGACGAGAAACTCCGCAAAGACAAACGGTTTTCCCAATAAATCTGTTTCCAGAGAAAAATGGAGGTCATGTTCCACAAAGCAGATTGCAAAGAATACCAGATACACGGCAATTGAGTATAAACTGCAAGCCCAAATCCGGTGCTGCCGCTGTTCACGAAGAAGCATCTGCTGTTGCTGCTTTTCCAGCATCTCCGTTTTCACAGATAAATCATCAATTTCCGACGATTTCAGCAGACTGTCGGTGGTCACGCCAAAAATCGTACTCAATGCCACGATTTTCTCCAGTTCAGGAACGGACTGGCCGCTTTCCCATTTGGAAATGGACTGTCTGGAGACTTCCAGTTTCTCGGCCAGCTCCTCTTGTGTCATGCCCTTTGCCTTTCGCAGGGTCAGAAGTTTTTCTGAAAAAATCATAGGTTTTCTTTCCTCCTGATTGATGATAGGAAGATGATACCAAATTGTCCCGTGGACTTCCAGATCGTCTGCTGAACATTTGCGCAACGGGCAGTTGCAATGCCGGAGCAATTTTGAAACACCTGCTCTCTTGAATATAATATCTGTTTCTGCCTGCTGCAAGGATCAGAACGAAACTGGAATTCCCTCCGAGCCGCCTCCGCCCCACATGGCTTTCGACCATCCCCTTGGCTTCCCCCTTGGGGGGAGCTGGCTGGCCGGAGGCCAGACTGAGGGGGCTCTCCCGTCTACAGGCGCACCCCATTGGGAGCTTTGACCCTGTAGGGGCGGTTATCAACCGCCCGTCCCAAGGGAGATCCGGTCTTTCGTGGGAGGGAAACCCGCTGACCGCCAGACCTGGTGGGGGAGGGGGAGATTTGGCCCGGCCAGGGTCCGGGCCCTACCAGGTCTGTCGTTCTGGGGAGATCCGGAGGTCCCGGAAGGGCGGGCGGCTGATAGCCGCCCCCCAGCTTGTCGAAAAACGGGGGAGATTCCTTTGACGGGAAGGAGGGGTGTGTGCGGGGAACCCAGGAAGGGTTCCCCGCGCCATTTCAATCATAGTTTTCAGAACTTTTTTAAAGTTCTGAAAACTTGCGCAGGCTGTCGAAAACACTTTTTCGACAGCCTGCGGGCGGCTAATAGCCGCCCCTACAGGGCCTCACAAACCACCGTAAAATTCGTTTTTGTCCGCCGCCCGCGCAGATCTCCGCTTCCCTTTTGGCGGGAAATGTGGTATACTCTACCCCAAACGGAGAGGAGGTGCGCCATGACCGCGCCGGAAACCGCCGGTCCCGCGGCCGCCTGGATTCGGGAGGCCGCCGCCCGGGGAACACTGCCCCACGCCATGCTCTTTACAGGCCCCGGAGACCGTCTGGCCGCCGCCCGCTTCGCCGCCATGGCCCTGGAGTGCCAGGGGACCGGCCGGCCCTGCGGGGAGTGCCCCGCCTGCCGGAAGGTCCTGGAGGACATCCACCCGGATGTCGTCACCGTCCGGGACGAGGCCCACAAAAATATCTCCGTGGACGTGGTCCGGTCCATCCGGTCGGACGCCCACATCCGCCCCAACGAGGGGGAGCGAAAGGTCTACCTCTTCCCCGACTGCGCCCTGCTGACGGAGCAGGACCAGGACGTCCTCCTCAAGGTGGTGGAGGAGGGTCCCCCCTACGCCGCCTTCCTCTTCTGCGCGGAGAACGCCGCCGTGGTGCGGCAGACCCTGCGCTCCCGGTGCGTGGAGCGGAAGCTGCCGCCCGCCGGCCGGTGCGCCGCCGCCGCGCCGGAGTGGGGCGAGGCCCTCTGCCGGGCCCTCGGCGCGGGAAAACGGGGCGCGGCGGCGGAGCTGGCGGTGCGGATGGAGCGAAAGCGGGTCAGCCGGGAGGTGCTGGCGGAGGCGCTGGCCTGGGCCAGGGAGGCCCTGGCGGAGGCGCTGCTGTCCTGCTACGGCCGGCCGGCGGAGAGGGAAATTGCGTCATTTCTCGCAAAAACCTTGACAAAGGGGCAGATGATGTCCACAATAGAGCTATTGGAATTGTATCACGGCCAATGCGCCTACAACGTTGGCCCCAGCCACGTGCTGGGGGCCCTGGCCGCGGAATTGGAGGGTATTCTTTGACAGAGGTAATCAGCGTCCGCTTTCGGGGCGGATGCAAGAATTATTATTTTGACCCCAAGGGGGTTTCGGTGAAGATGGGCGAGCAGGTGATCGTGGAGACCGCCCAGGGCCCGGAGTTCGCCACCTGCACCCAGGGCAACCACGATGTGGCCGACGAGGCCATTGTCAAGCCCCTGAGCCCCATGCTGCGCAAGGCCACCGACAACGACCGCCGCACGGTGGAGTACAACCGCAAGCGGGAGCGGGAGGCCTTTGACATCTGCGAGAAGAAGATCGCAAACCACGGCCTGGAGATGAAGCTGGTGAACGTCTCCGCCAGCTTTGACGGCAGCAAAATCATCTTCTACTTCACCGCCGACGGCCGGGTGGACTTCCGGGAGCTGGTGCGGGACCTGGCGTCCGTGTTCCGGGCCCGGATTGAGCTGCGGCAGATCGGCGTCCGGGACGAGGCGAAGATGATCGGGGGCCTGGGCATCTGCGGGCGGCCCTTCTGCTGTTCCCAGTTCCTGGACGGATTCCTGCCGGTGTCCATCAAGATGGCCAAAACCCAGAATCTCAGCCTGAACCCCACCAAGATCTCCGGCACCTGCGGGCGGCTGATGTGCTGCCTGAAATACGAGCAGAACGCCTACGAGGACGCCGCCAAG
>JAAWIL010000007.1 GCA_022796315.1 Oscillibacter sp.
TATCGTTACCATGTGATATTTTAACTGCATTTCCTCGCCCCCCCTGCTCTAATTATACCATATTTCGAGCGATTTGGGGGCACTTTGTCAACAGCTCCATGTTGTGCCGGGGCCGGTTTCAGTCTGTGGGAAAGTGTGCGATTCCTTTGACGGGAAGGAGGGGTGTGTGCGGGGAACCCAGGAAGGGTTCCCCGCGCCATTTAAATCATAAGTTTTCAGAACTTTTTTAAAGTTCTGAAAACTTGCGCAGGCTGTCGAAAATACTTTTTCGACAGCCTGACCGGCCCCGGCACATGTTGTGCCGGGGCCGGTTTCAGTCTGTGGAAAAGCGTGCGATTCCTTTGACGGGAAGGAGGGGTGTGCGCGGCTGCGCCCACAGGCGCGTTTCGGAGCGCAGCCGTCCCCCGCGGCGGCTCTTAGAGCCTGTTTAAAATCTCCCCGCGCATGTCTTGGCGGCGTATTTTCCGCCCTGACTGCGTTAAAAATCCTTGCCATCCGTCAGGATGTCTGCGGCTTTTTGCCTTGCAGGGCAAAAAATCCACTCGCCAATCCATACATGTCGAGATATTAAACAGGCTCTTAGCGCGGAGAGGAACCCAGGAAGGGTTCCCTGCGCGATTTCGATCAGGGCGCTTTCAGAACGTTAAAAAGTTCTGAAACGGTCTGACGGCGGACTTCCCAGGCAATGCCCGCCTTGAACATCGGAGTACCGATTTTCAAGCGATTTGACGATATCAGCGGGTTTTAAAACGATTTCTGGTTGTGGCGGGGGGAGTCCAGAACCATCTTGCAGGAACGCAGGAGCTGGGCGGTGATGGCAGTGCTGAACCGGCCCTCATAGACCGTGATTCTGGGGATGAACTCGCCCTTGCCCATCACCACGTACTTGCTGGGCAGGTTGTTCAGAGCCAGGGCCTTCACGTCGCTCTTACAGCGGTCGCACTGGCACATGCCGAACATCTCCATGTATTTTCCGGCCCGCTCCTCCACCAGCACCTCCATGACATTGACGTAGGTGATTTCCCGCTCCGGAGAGAAGTCCGCAGGCTGGGCGGCCTCCGGGGCGGCAGGCTCCGCCGCAGGGGGCTCCGGGGCAGCGGCAGGCTTCGCCGCAGGGGCGGCAGGGGCCGTCTCCGCAGACGGCGCGGCGGCGGGAGGCGCGGGCTGGGGGGGAGCCTCAGGCGCGGGGGCCGGCGCGGAGAGGATCTCTGCCGGCGGGGCCGGCTGCGGAGCGGGCGCGGGGACCGGCTCCGGCGGGGTCTCCTGGAGGGCGGCTTCCGGCGGGGGAGCCGGTGCTTCTTCCGTCTCCCCGGAGTCCAGTTCCGGCCATTGGACGGCCGGAGCAGGGGTGCTCTCGGCGCCGGCGGGCTGTACTGTGGCCAGCTCCGGCGCCTGTTCCCGGACCTCCGGCGCGGGAGCCGCCGTCGCCTCCGCCGGGGCGGGGGGAGGAGCAGCGGACTCCTCTTCCAGCGCGGAAGCCAGGGCGTCCTCCAGGGCGTCCTTGATCTGGGTGGAGACGGCGGCGTCCGCTTCCATGGAGCTGAGAATGGGGGGAATATGGGGGGCCGCCGGCGCGGGCGCGGCGGGCTGAGCGGAGGCGTCCTCGGCGGGCTCAGCCGGGGCGGGAGTTCCGCCGCGGGTTCTGCTGAGCAGATTCATCACATGGGCGGTTTTGCTGGTGTTGGATTCCTTTGTCGATGCCATAGCTTGTCTCCTTCTTTCAAGAGAAATAGTCGGTCAGCGGGCGGTGGCGCGAGGCCGGGGGAAGGCGCTGCCTGCCACGGCGTCTACCAGCTTCCGCAGGTCCATGGCCGGCTTGCAGCCGGGTTTGTAGGCCAGAACGCTCTGACCGTGGGCGGGGGCCACCGCCACGTCCACGCCCCGGCGGATCTTGGCGGGGAAGACGTGGCTGCCCAGCTGCTGGGCCACCTCCTCCGCCAGGTCCAGAATCTCCCGGGAGAGGGTGAGGCGGGGGTTGTACTTGTTCAGCACGATGCCCAGGACCTTCAGGTCCGGGTTATAGGATTTGCGGACCGTGTCCACCGTATCCTGGATCTGAGAGACGCCCACCAGACTCAGCACCTCCGCCTCCATGGGGACGATCAGCCCGGTGGAGGCCACGTAGGCGTTGATGGTGAGGATGTTCAGAGACGGAGGCGTGTCGATGATGATGAAGTCGTAGCGGTCCCGGACGGCACTGAGGTGCTGGGTCAGCATGAACTCCCGGCGGGGAGCGGTGAACTCCACCTCGGCGGTGGAGAGCATGATGTCGGAGGTGAGCACATCTCCGTAGGGGGTGGAGACGATGGCCTCTTCAATGGGGTGCGCGCCGGTGAAGACATCGTAGACTGTGCAGCCCGCGCCAATATCCAGGCCCAGGGTAAAGCCCAGATTGCCCTGGGGGTCCAGGTCTACGCCCAGAACCCGGGCGCCCCGCTGGCTGAGACCGCACAGCAGGGCGGAGGCCACCGTGGTCTTGCCAACACCGCCCTTCTGATTCGTGACAGTGATGATCTGCATGCAGGTATTTTCCTCCTCGCAACAAAAACTGTGAGAGAACCTCTTATTTTCATTATACTATATGCCGATAAAAAAATATAGAGGAATAGCAAAAAAAATCTTCTGTTCGGCAAGGACGCGGAGCAGTGACCATGCACAGACACAATCCGATTGGAATGGAAGGAGTAGATCATCATGGCAGTCAGCGGCGTAAGAAGCAGCAGCAGTATTTACGGCAGCAGAAATGTGATTACGGGTCTTGCCAGCGGCATGGACACCGAGTCCATGATCGAAAACGCAATTTCCGGCTTTAAAACAAAAATCAACGCACTGGGCCAAAAGCGCACCAAGTTGGAGTGGCAGCAGGAGGCCTACCGCAGCATCGTCACCAAGATGACGGGGTTCACCGGCAAGTACGCGGACTACCGTTCTTCCACAAACCTGATGTCCCCCAGCTTCTTCAATCAGGCGATCAAGACGGTCTCCCAGGGGGCCAACGCCTCCAAGGTCTCCGCGTCCGGAAAGACCAACAGCAGCATCCAGATCAACGGCGTGCGGCAGCTGGCCAAGGCGGCGACCTACCGGGTGAGCGGCGGCGCCCTGAACAACAACAGCACGGACGCGGCAGGGAATGTCACCGTCACGGCCGGCGGCTATTTTGACCTGGGGCAGGAGCAGCCCATCAGCACGGTCTCCGGCAGCATCAGCATCACCTACGGCGGCACCAGCGCCCGGTCCTACCTGGATGTGAGCTTCGGCGAGCTGGACAATTTCGCCAACGCCCAGGAGATGGCGGACCACATCAACAAGCAGCTGGAGACCCAGAACGTGACCACCAGCAGCGGCGCCAGCGTCAAGGCCACCAGCATGATCAAGGCGAAGGTGGAGGACGGAAACATCGTCTTTGAGGACGTCTCCGGCGGCAAGAATGAGTACTTCATCAGCAGTGCCTCCGGCGAGATCGCCAAGACGCTGGGCGTGCAGACCGGCAAGGACGCCAAGAGCCTCACCGTGGGCGACACCGCCCTGACCAAGAACGTCAAGACCTCCGAGTATCTCAGCTACGCCACCATGGACATCACCCTGGACGGCGTGACCAAGAAGATCCAGATGCCCAGCATGGACGAGGTCGTTGAAAAGCTGAAGGAGCAAAAGGCCAACGGGAAGGACATCCCCTATTTTGACCAGCTGGTTGAAAAGATTAAAAACGGCGAGGATCTCAACAGCCCCGCCAGCCGCCAGCTGCGGGACCAGGCCTATATGGAGGTCCTTCAGGACAAGATTGACGACAAGTTCGGCACCCTGGAGGACGGATCAAGCAAGCTGACGGTCAACGACGCCAATGACGACAACCACAGCGGCTACAAGGGCATCCAGCTCCAGTTCACCGCCGGCCAGAAGGGCTCCTCCTTCCTGGTGACCAGCTCCAAGTCCAAGGCCATGGGCCTGGGCGAGAACGGCACCGCCAGCTATCTCAGCACCAACAAGACGCTGAAGGATCTGGGGATTCTGAGCGGCCTGTCTCCGGTGAAGATCAAGGACGCCGACGGCAACGAGGTGGATAAGACGGACGCCAACGGCAAGAAGCTCTATGAGTTCACCGTCAACGGCGTGAAGATCGGCGAGTTCACCGAGGACACCTCCGTGTCCACGATTATGAATCAGATCAACGGCAACAAGGATGCCGGCGTCAACGTCAGCTACTCTAAGGCCACCAACGAGTTCACCTTCACCGCCAAGGAAACCGGCATGGCCGGCCGCATCGAGTTTGGCGACGGCCTGGGGAAGGCGCTGTTCGGCGACACCAGCGCGGCGGACGCGAAGTTTGAAAAGGGCCAGGACGCCATCTTCAGCGCCTCCATCAACGGCGTGAGCATGGAGCTGACCCGCAGCTCCAACACGGTGGACATGGACGGCATGAGCGTGACCCTGAAGGGCGAGTTTGGCTACAAAGAGGGCGCGGACGGGAAGCTGGAGCTGGACCCCTCCGCGGAGGCCGTCACCTTCTCCTCCAGCGCGGATGCCGACAAGATTGTGGACGCCATCAAGTCTATGGTGAACGACTATAACGAGATGGTCAAGGAGATCAAGGAGGCCTATTCCACCCTGCCGATGCAGAAGAGCACCGGCCAGTACTATGAGCCTCTGACCGATGAGGATATGGAGGACATGTCCGAGACGGCCATTGAGAACTGGAACAACAAGGCCAAGGCCGGCATCCTGTTCGGCGACCAGGATCTGCGGAGCCTCTACCAGCGCATGACCCAGGCCATCTCCATGACCGGCGCCGACGGCGCGGATCTCAAGGCCGCCGGTATTACCGTCAACTATGCCAACGGCCTGACCACCCTGGCCTTTGACGAGAACAAGCTGCGCTCCACCCTGGAGACCGACCCGGACCGGGTGACGGATATCTTCACCAAAAGCACAGACTCCGGTTCTTCCACAAAGGGCTTCCTTCAGGCGCTGAAGGAGCCCCTGGATCTCTACGGCAAGACCGAGGGCGTGAACCTGAGCACCGGCACCAAGGGCGTTCTGGTCAACAAGGCCGGTCACCCCCTGGCGGCCAGCACCATGTACAACAACAACATGCAGAAGCAGCTGGACAAGATCGACAAGGAGATCGAGCGGTGGCAGGATAAGATGTCCGACCGGGTGGACTACTACACCAATAAGTTCAGCCAGCTGGAGCAGCTGATTGCGCAGATGAACTCCCAGAGCTCCACACTTGCGGGGCTGATGGGCAACATGGGTTAATGGCAGGACCATTCCCGCCCGGCGCCAGCAAAGCGGAAACTGAGCTCCACGCCGCGGCTCCGATCAGGGGCCGCGGCGTGGGGAGGAACATGAGGGCCGTGCCGGGCACGGGGAAAGGGCGGTGAGCGAAGGGCAATGGAAAGCAGAGGATATCAACAGTACAAGGAGCAGTCGATCAATACCATGACGCAGGGAGAGCTGCTGCTGCTTCTGTATGACGAATTGATGAAACGACTGACCCAGGCGGAGCTGGCGCTGAGCAAAGAGAATTATCCCATGTTTGAGGGCGCGGTGCAGCGGAGCATCGACATCATCCAGTATCTGGACGACACGCTGGACCGGAAATACCCCATCAGCGGGAATCTGACGCAGCTCTATGAGTATTTTACCTATGAGCTGGGCCGGGTGAAGATTGGCCGCCGCAGCGAGCCCCTGGGCCATGTGAAATCCATGGCGGGGGAACTGCGGGACGCCTTCCGCGAGGCCCAGAAGAGCGGAGAGTCCGGAAAGTAGGGAAGAGAGATGACCGAATCAACGCTGTTGGACGCCCAGGTTCAGAGCAAGCGCATGTACAACGCCCTGTCGGAGACCATGGATCTCACCCGGCAGCTGGCGGAGGCCCTGGACCGGAATGACCAGGTGGCGGTGCAGCTGCTGGTGTCCATGCGGGAGGAGCCCGTGAAGACTCTCCGGCAGGTCCGCCGGGCCTTGGAGCAGCAGCGGGAACTTCTGGAGGAGCCGGACCGCCGGCGCCTGACGGAGCTCCTGGACGGGAGCCCTGCGGAACGGGAGGAAGAGGGCCCCTTGGCCAATCAGGTGGGCGTGAACCGGCGGCTGTGGCAGCAGCTTCGGGCGCTGGATGAGAGCGTGAACCGCAAGCTGACCCGGGAAAAGTCCATTTACCGCTGAGCGCTGTTTCCATAAGACGAAGAAACATCGGCCCAGTTCGGGCCGATGTTCAGGCGTCCTAATCCGGTATTCGGATTAGGAGAGGGTACCGTCGGAGAGGACCCAGAGGGGCCCGCCGTTGGCGGTGTTGGAGGAGAGTTCGTTCAGGATCAGCTGGGGGTCCCACTCCATGAGGCTGCGCTCCCGGCTGTTGGGGTCCGCCACCAGGACGGAACCGCTGAGGGTGGTGCCCCGCAGAAGGATGAAGTGCCCGTTCTTGGTGAAGTGTCCGGGGCCCATCAGGGCCACCAGCATCTGATTGGACAGCAGGGCGTCCTGAATGGCCTCGACGGTGAGTTCCGAAATGGATGCCGGCGTGAGACCGAAGGCCTCCGCTGCGCCGTTCACAATGGAGAGATAGGAGCCGTTTCCCTTGGCCCAGTGGCCGTGCTTCACGGCCCATTGGGCCATCTGAGCGGGGTCGGAGAACGTCTCTGTCATACTGGAGACCGCCATGGCCATGGCCGCAGGTCCGCAGCCGTAGCCGCTGATGGGGTCGCTTCCATAGAGTTGGGAGGCCCAGGGCTCTTCTCCCTGGTTGAAGTAGACCACGGGGACGATGCCGCCGGTGAGTACCTCCAGGCCGTCCCGGATCTCCATCTCGGTGACGGCGGGGTCAGTGATGGTTTGGTCGCTGAGGAGCTCCGGATCTCCGGCCTCCTGGCGGTCCGGCAGATCGTCGGGGGAGGGCGCTGTGAGGCGCTCCCAGGTTTCGGCGCAGGCCTCTCCCCAGGCGGAGAGCTTGTCGGCGGTGTAGGTTCCGCAGGCCGTGGCGGCGTCCGCTAGTTCCCGGGCGGCCGTGCAGGCGGCGGTTTGCGCGGCCTGGACACTCCGAAGGACCGGTTCGGTGATCTGCGTGTAGAGCGGGCGGTTAAAAAAGTAAAGGGCGGTGAGCTCTGCCCCGCCGATGCACAAAAGGGCCAGCATGGCCAGCAGACAGAGGTTCCGGCCCCGTTTGTTGTTTGAGTTTTTCATAAGGCCGCACATCTCCTCCCCGGTGTTACTGAGGCTATTATAACAAATTTCCTCCGCATTGCAAGGGGGGAAGCCCTGGAAGGCCAGGGGAGAGCCGTAGGAATAGGAGCGCAGCGTATGCCCACCATCAAACTGGAACATGTCTCAAAATACTATAAGATCAGCAGGCGGGAGCGGCAGAGGCGGATTGGGGACAAGCGCTATGAGATTGGCGTGGAAGGCGTAGATCTCACCATTGAGCAGGGGGATTTCGTGTTTCTCATCGGCAGCAGCGGCGCCGGGAAGAGCACGCTGCTGAATTTGATCTCCGGGCGGCTGAAGCCGGACCGGGGGACCGTGTACCTCGGCACCATGAATCTCTCCAAGCTGATCCGCTGGAGCCACAACCGGGCAACGGTGATGTTCGGCCGGGTGTGGCAGGAGCACAGCCTGATCCGGAAGATGACCGTGGCGGAAAACCTGATGCTGGCGGCCCGGGTGGGCCGGGGACGGTTTGAGACGAACCTTCAGATGCAGATCCGGGTGCAGAAGGTGCTGGGCCTGGTGGGCATGGCCAAGGCGGGGCCAAAGTATCCGGCGGAGCTCTCCGTGGGGGAATGCCGCCGGGTGGAGCTGGCCCGGGCGCTGGTGAACAGTCCGCCCATTTTGGTGCTGGATGAGATCACCGCCAATCTGGACGATGACAATATTTGGGATATCTTCCATCTGCTGACAGAGATCAACCGCAAGGGAACAACGGTGATTATGGCAACCCACGCCAGTCAGTATGTCAACATTATGCACCGCCGGGTGATTACCCTGGTGGACGGGCGGGTGTTTGGAGATGTCAAAAAAGGAAGATACGGCGATGTTTTATAGAGAGAATCTGTGGATTCTCTCTTGACCTGCGGAGCCGATTATTATAAAATGAGGAAAGAGCTGAAGTGCGCAAAACCCAATTTATGAGGGAACAGAGGAGGAGAGCGACATGCTCAAGAACATGAAAGTCAAAAAGAGTCTGATCTTAGGATTTGGCACAACGATTCTGGTTTCGATCATTGTGATCATCATTTCCCTGTTTATGCTGGTGTCTCAGAGCTCCCGCTATCAGGATTTGATCCATCAGGAGATTCAGGCAACGCAGCTGATCACGGAGTGCCGGATGAACGCCAACATTGCCGCCCGGACCCTTCGGAACATGGCCCTGACCCCCGGCGACCCCGGCAATGCGTCCATGGAGACCCGGATCAACGAGGCCACCGCGGAACTGGACGCGAAGGTGAAGGAGCTGGAGGCGGTTTATCCGCTGAAGGACAACGCGCTGAACGAGTACATCACGGCGGTGAAGGCCTGGGAAAATGAGCTGCCCAGCATCATCACGGCCGTCAACCGCGGCGACGGGGAGCGGGCCATCGACCTGATCCGGAACGACTGCACGCCGCAGCTGGACGCCATGGCGGATATGGCGCAGAAGGTGTCTGCCAACCTGACCGAGGAGCGGGATCACGCCATCGAGGTGCGGCAGATGAGCGTCGTCGTCGCGGCGGTCATCGTGGTTGTGATCATGGTGATTTCCACGATTCTGATCTTCCTGATGAACCTGAGCATCATCAAGAGCATTGTCCGTCCCGTCGAGCAGGTCCGCACCGCGCTGGTGGGCTTCAGCGAGGGCAACCTGGAGATCCCTGTGGAGTTTGAGAGCAAGAACGAGCTGGGCGACATGTGCCGGGCTCTGCGAACCAGCCAGCACGTGCTCTCCGAGGTCATCGGCGATATCTGCCGGCTGGTGGAGGAAATGGGCAACGGCAACTTCAATGTCCGCACCAAGGACGAAAACATGTACGTAGGCGCGCTGAAGTCTGTTCTGACCTCCATCCGCGCCATCAACCACAACCTCAGCGTCACCTTGGCGCAGATCACCCTCAGCGCCGAGCAGGTGGCCGCCGGCGCGGAGCAGGTCTCCACCGGCGCCCAGGCCCTGGCCCAGGGCGCTACCGAGCAGGCCAGCGCCGTGGAGGAGCTGTCCGCCACCATCGCCGAGATTTCCAGCAACTCTCAGAACAACGCGAAGTACAGCCAGACCGCTATGGAGCAGTCCGAAAAGGGCGGCGTACAGGTTGCCGAGAGCTCCAAGTACATGGAGGAGATGGTGGAGGCCATGGCCAAGATCTCCGGTTCCTCTCAGGAGATCGGCAAGATCATTGACACCATCGAGAACATCGCCTTCCAGACCAACATCCTGGCCCTGAACGCCGCCGTGGAGGCCGCCCGGGCGGGCAGCGCCGGCAAGGGCTTCGCCGTGGTGGCTGACGAGGTGCGGAACCTGGCCAGCAAGTCCGACCAGGCTGCCAAGGCCACCAAGGAGCTGATTGACCGCTCCATCAGCTCTGTCCAGCAGGGCAACGAGATCGTCAAGCAGGTGTCTGACTCCCTGAGCAAGACCGTGGAGCTCTCCCGGGAGACCATGGAGGCCATCGAGAAGATCGCCAAGGCCATTGGCGAGGAGTCCGAGGCCATTACCCAGGTGACCGAGGGCATTGACCAGATCTCCAGCGTGGTGCAGACCAACTCCGCCACCAGCGAGGAGTCCGCTGCCGCCAGCGAGGAGCTCAGCAGCCAGGCCTCCCTGATCAAGGAGCTGATGACCAAGTTCCGCCTGCGCAGTACGGGTACCGGCGATTCTTTCGGCGCCCTGCCGGCGGCTTCCTCCAGCGCCTATGCTGCCCCCGCGCCGGTGGCCGATACCAGCATGGATTATGACACCGGTTTCAGCGGTGGTTCCGTGGATTTCAGTAAGTACTAATCTCTGAGACCGGCTGAGTGCCGGGAGAGCGTTTATTCCCGGCGACGGAAGATATTCCGCAGTCTGCCTGCCAGAAGGCGGTTTCAACACCACCTTCTGGCAGGTTTATCTTGTCCGTGACATCCGCCCTGCAGGCGGAAGGAAGGAGGCCACAATGGAGTACAGGGTACAGGACAGCGAGATGATCTATGCCCTGGACATCGGCACCCGCAGCGTTGTAGGCGTGGTGGGCCGGGCCGATGGAGAGCGTTTCCGGGTTCTGGACCTGGAGATGGCCGAGCACCGGAACCGCGCCATGCTGGACGGCCAGATTGACAACATCCGCCAGGTGGCGGAACTGGCCCGCACGGTGACCGGGCGGCTGGAGGAGCGGTTGGGGGTCCGGCTGCGCCGGGTCTGCGTGGCCGCCGCGGGACGGGCCCTGCAAACCAGAAGCGGCACGTTCTCCATAGAGCTCAACGAGGAAGAGGCGCTGGACGCCGAGCAGATCAGCCGCCTGGAGGCCGGGGCCGTCTCCAACGCGGAGGCGCTCCTTCAGGAGGATGAGGAGGGCCGCCAGCAGTTTTTTCTGGTGGGCTATACCGTGGCCCAGTACCGGCTGGATAATTACCCCCTGAACACCCTGCAAAACCACAGCGGCCGCCAGGCGGAGGTGGATGTGGTGGCGACCTTCCTGCCCGGAGAGGTGGTGGAGAGCCTCTACGCCTCCATGCGGGCGGCGGAGCTCCAGGTGGCCAGTATGACCCTGGAGCCCATTGCCGCCATGAATGCCGCCATTCCGGCGGAGCTGCGGCTGCTGAATCTGGCCCTGGTGGATATCGGCGCGGGCACTACGGATATCGCCGTGTGCCGGGACGGCAGTGTGGTGGGCTATACCATGGCCACTGTTGCCGGCGATGAGATGACCGAGGCCATCATGCGGGCATTCCTGGTCGATTTTTCCACGGCTGAGGATGTGAAGCGATCCCTCCGGGAGGAGGGCGAGGTGACCTACCGGGACATCCTGGGGCTGGAGAATACCATCAGCTGCCAGGAGGTATTCAAGGTCATCCAGCAGCCCATGGAGCGGCTGGCCGAGGCCATTGCCGAGCAGGTGATCCAGCTCAACAGCGGCCCGCCTTCGGCGCTGTTCCTGGCCGGCGGCGGCAGCAAGCTCAGCGGGCTGCGGGAGAAGGTGGCGGCCCATCTGAACATGGACCTGCGCCGGGTGGCCATTGCCGGCAACAACTTCGCCAAGAGCGCCTTTTCCAACGAGGTGGATCTGGAGAATCCGGAGTACGCCACGCCCCTTGGCATCGCGGTCTCGGCGGGCCTGAGCCTGCTGAATGACAGCTACGTGGTCACCCTCAATGGGGAGAACGCCAAGCTCTTCCGCAGCGGCGTCCTGACACTGCGGGACATTCTGCTGATGAATGGCTACACATATACTGACATGCTGGGCCGCTCCGGGAAGAGTCTGAATATCACCCTGGACGGCAAACATCTGCTGCTGCGGGGCGAGCCCTCCACCCCGGCCATTTTGAAGGTGAACGAGGCGGAGGCCACGCTGACCACCCTGGTCCGGGCGGGAGACCGGATTGTGTTTACACCGGCCCGCTCCGGGAAGGACGCCCAGGCCCTTCTGGGAGAGGTTTTGGGCAGCGGGTTCTCCGGCCGCGTCCTGGTGAACAACCAGGAGGCGTCCCTGAACACCCCGCTGTGCCAGGGAGACGTGATTTTGACCTTGGAGGGCACGCCGCGTCCCACCGTCGCGGAGAGTCCCATGGAGAAGCGGCCGGAGACGCCGCAGGCAGCGCAACCGGAGCGGCCCGCGCCGCAGTCCGGGGCGGAGCCTCCGGAGGCCCCGCCGCCTGTGCCCAAGCCAGCGCCTGTGCCGGCAGCGCCGCCCAAGCCCGCGCCGGTTCCGCCCGCCTCCCCGGCACCGTCCCCGGAGGTCCGCAGAACAGAGACGCCGCCCCTGCGGGAGCAGCGTGCGTCTGGAATGCCAAGCGCCGGCAGGCAGCTGGAGGTGATGCTCAACGGCAAGCCGCTGGTGCTGCCGGGGAAGGAGAGCGGCCTGCCCTATTACCTGATGGATCTGCTGCAGTACTCCGGCCTGGACTTTGACCGGCTGGAGCGGCCGGTTCGCATTGAGGTCAACGGTGTGGAGTGTGGATTCCGGCAGCTGTTGAAGAATCATGACACCGTGACGATTCGCTGTGAGTGAAATGAGGAGTGAGCCATGTTAAAGGGTAAGAAAAAGAAGAAAAAGAACGTCGAGGAAGTTGACGAGGAACAGCTGGAGGAAACCGGAAAAAAGGGCAAAAAGAAGAAGAAAAAGCTGCTCCTGCTCATTCCTGTGGCGGTGCTTCTGGTGGGCGCGGCGGCAGCGGTATTTTTCCTGCGGGGCCGCGGCGGCGACGGCGAGAAGCCCGAGGAGGAGGTCAAGGACGACACCGTGGACCCGCCCCAGGTCTATACCCTGGGCGAGAGCGAGCTGCTGGCCCTGCCCGTCCTCAGCGAGACGGTGATTGTACACCAGCCGGAGGTCCCGGAGCCCGCGGAGGGGGAGGACCCCATCACGGCAGTGACCTACATCTACGAGGGCTTCACCGACGCCCGGGGGCTTCTGGCCGGGTACGCCGGGCTGCTGACGGCGGAGGATATGGGCTATGCCTACGTGGACGAGGGTCTGATCCGCACCGAGGCGCCGGACTTTGAGGAGGAGAGCGGCTCCTTCCTCCTGGCCAAGGAGGGCGCGGAGGAGAACACGGTCCATACCATCCAGCTGGAGTGGAGCCCGGAGCAGCTGGGCACCGTGATTCTGGACACCACAGAGGGCCGGATTCGGGAGCCCAGGGCGGAGACCATGACCTTGATGGAAGCGGAGGACTACATGCGCTCCATGAACCCGGCGGACCTGGGTCTGGAGGGCGATACCATGGCGAGCTACCGGATCTATCCCCTGGCGGGATCGGTGCTGGTGGATGGGCGTCCCTGCCTGCACATGAGCGTGTACAGCATTGATGAGACGGCCGGCACCAACCAGATTGCCGGTGAGTTCTTCATCGCCTCCGACAAGAGCCATATCTACAGGCGGGACTCCATCAACGGCCGGGTGTATGAGGTCGGAGGCTGAGCCGGCGTGAGACGGGGCTCTGAGCGGGTCCCGGTCAGGCGCAGAGCGGCCTGAGAGACCGCCCTGGAGGAGAACAGCGGCGCCAGGATACTCTCCAGCACACAGGCCGCAGAGCGGGCGGAGAGGGCCTCCTGGCCGGGCGTGAGTGCCCGGACCAGGGAGGGGTCCACCGCCGTGATCTGGAGGCCGTACTCCCGCCCCAGGCTTTGAATCTGCTTGACGGTGATGGCCAGCCGGGCATCCTCCTCCAGAGGGTGGAAGCCGATCAGGCCGCCGAACCGTCCCGCGATTTCCGGCAGGACCCCCAGACGGACCATGGCCTGCCGGGCCGACTCGTTATTTTCAAACAGCCGCTGGGCCAGCTCTTCTGGTCCGGCGGCTGGCTTTTTCCGCGCGGTCGCCGTCTCCCCCGGAGCGGGCGCGCAGAACCCCAGCGGTTTTCCGCTCTGTGCCCGCAGGTCTGCGTTGGTGGTAAAGAGGAATACGCACTGGCGGAAATCCAGCTCCCGGCTGCCCTGGTCGTCCGCCCGGTGGGCGGTACAGCGCCCCTCGTCCAGAATGGACATAAAGACTTTCAGAACCTCCGGGTGGGCCTTTTCCAGCTCGTCAAACATGAAGACCGTCCGGGGTTCCCGGCGGACGGCGTCGAAGATGGGCGGGTCCTCATAGCCCACGTAGCCCGGCGGCGCACCGGTGAGCCGGTGGACGGAGTGGGGCTGTGTAAAGGTGTTCAGCTCCGTCCACACGAAGTGATAGGGCCGTCCGCAGCAGCGGCGCAGGGCCGGGGCGACCGCCTTCCCCAGCTCGGATTTTCCCACGCCGGTGGGCCCGTAGAAGATCAGGGACAGGGGCCGGGCCGGCGTCTGCTTGCCCACGTGGGTGTACAGCCGGAAGGCGGCGGCCTCCACCGCTTCCTCCTGCCCCAGAACCTGCTCCGACAGGGCCTGCCGCAGGCGCAGGTAGAGCGGGGGCCACACGCCGCGCTTCTCCGGCGGGGGCGGCGGAGGGGGCGATAATACGGCGGGGGCGGCCTTCGGCCGGCTCTCTCCCACAGTCAGGGCGGGGCCCAGGGCGTGGAGCCACCGGGTCAGGTCCTCGAACCGGTCAAAGCGCCAGGCACTGCGGGCATAGAGGAGCTTCAGCGCCGTGCTCTGCCCCCGGTAGTCCACTGCCGGACGCCAATAGACCAGATACCCCCCCTCCCTGCGGCAGAAGCCCACCGTGACATAGGCCGGGTGGCACCCCGGGGGCAGGCGGCAGACCGGAACCTCATAGCTGCGGCCCTGGGCGGCGCAGAGGGCGACCTTTCGGCTCAGGGAGTCGTATTCCGCCGGACTGGCAGTGCAGAGCTGGGTAAAATCCATAGAAAACCTCCTGATCCCAAGTAGATCGGCAAAGCACCTCCCAAGAGGGAGGGCCTTGACAATATCAGGAATATGATTTCCAGAAATCTCCTGTTTCAAGCCTGCGGACGGTCTTTTTCCGAAAAACAGAGACGCCACGGCGGAAAACCGATGGAGCGTCCGGGGCGCCGGGCGGGAGCGCGTCAGAAAAAGAACCGTCCGGCATTTTGCCGGACGGCAGAGTGTCGAAAAACAGGAAAGCTACTTCGACGGGAAGGAAGGGTGTGTGCGGGAAACCCAGGAGGGGTTTCCCGCGCCGATTAAATCAGGGATGTTCAGAACTTTTTGAAGTTCTGAACATCCCGCTCAGCTTGTCGAAAATACGTTTTCGACAAGCTGAACCGTCCGACATTTTGCCGGACGGCAGAGTGTCGAAAAACAGGAAAGCTACTTCGACGGGAAGAAAGGGTGTGTGCGGGAAACCCAGGAAGAGTTTCCCGCGCCATTTCAATCATAAGTTTTCAGAACTTTTTTAAAGTTCTGAAAACTTGCTCAGGCTGGCGAAAATACGTTTTCGACAGCCTGCCGTCCGGCATTTTGCCGGACGGTTCAGCCTGTAAAGACAGGAAAGCTACTTCGACGGGAAGGAAGAGTGTGTGCGGGAAACCCAGGAGGGGTTTCCTGCGCCAATTAAATCAGGGATGTTCAGAACTTTTTGAAGTTCTGAACATCCCGCTCAGCTTGTCGAAAATACGTTTTCGACAAGCTGAACCGTCCGGCATTTTGCCGGACGGTTCTTCCTCATGCGTAGGTGTCAATGTACTGCCCCATTCCCTCAGCAGAGGGGAGCATCCGCAGCAGCTCTTGAGCCGCCAGCTCCTGGGTGTCCATGACCTTCTTGGTAACGGCCATAGAGTAGTTCACAGAGAACTGTGCCGCGCTCATATCCATAGCGGCGGAGGCAATTGCGTCTAACATCGTACTAACCTTCTTTCATGGGTTTTTGAGAAGAGGGGCGCTGTTCCAAAACTTCGTCCAACAACCCCAACAGCTCCATAGGAGCCGCTTCTTCCTGCGCGGAATCCTGGTTGGCAGCGGTGGCGGTGACCAGCTCGCTGCGCAGAATGGAGACATCCGACGGCGCGGAAATCGCCAGACGAACCCGCCCGCCCTCAATGGAGACGACGGAGATGGAGATATTCTCCCCAATCAACAGGGATTCGCCGGCCTTACGCTGTAAAATCAGCATGATACGGCCTCCTCATTGTGGCCGAATTCAGACAAAAAGTGACGCATCTCATAGCCGCCGGACTCCAGAATCACCTGGCAGGCCTGCCGGGTGTCCGGATGGATCACAATGGGACAGCGTAAATTGACGGTACTGTTGGAAACCGGATTCTTCACCGCGCAGAGTACATAGTAGCACAGTGCCTCACTGGTTTCCACACCAAACTTTTTCAGCTCGCCGCGCTGCAGCTCCGGCGCGTAGCCGGGGTCCAGCGTAAAGGGGTCCAGAGCCACAAAAGCCAGCATCGGCGTCGTAATGCTCTGCATACAGAGCATACTGCCGTGTCCCCCCTCAAAGGGCAGCAGCAAAAACTCATGCTCGCCGTCAAAGCCGAAGAGCCCATCCGGGAAGTGGATCAGCTCTGCCGCTTCGTAGTCGATCTCTCCAAAGTACTTTGTCTGGAGTTTCACATTGCTCCTCCTGTCAAGCCTTCACATCCACAGGCTCATAGTTGGGGTCTGCGGAGGGGGGAACGTACAGCGGACCGCCGATATACTTGATGATGACCGCCGGCTGCTGGGTGACGGAGATCTCAATGTCGCCCGGTGTAAACTTAAACTCGTTGCCGCTGATGCGCCAGTCGAAATTCAGCTTATCCATCTCAAATTTGATGTTCAGCTCGGCGGCGTCCCAACTGATCTCCGGCCCCGTGGTGGGAATGAAGGTCAGGCCGGGCTGGGAATTCATGTCCGGACTCAGAGCGGTTTTGGAGTACTGTGACATGACATCCTCCCCAATCTTCGCTTTTAATAACAGCTCTCCCTGCTGCGCATAGGTGGCCGTGGCCTCATAGGCGGCCTGCCGGCCCTTCTGGGGGAGCTGTTCAATGCTGGTGGCGGGAGAGGGGAGAATGGAGTTGCGCATCTCAAAGGTATCCACATTCAGCCGAATGGGACGGCTCTTGATATTCAAGCCGCCGCGGTCCCGGGAGATTTCCAGATCCGCCGAAGCGTGGGTGTACTCCAGCCTGGCGGGAGACACTTTCATCTCAATTTCAATCGGGACACTTTTAATTTCAATCAGTTGAGACATAAATCAGATTCACGCTCCTTCCTAAACTCGCACGACTTTTTAGAGGTTCATATAATCCATTAAGCTCTGGGAGAGAACGCTGTTGCCCACCTTCAAAGCCGTGTCATAGGTGTATTTCGCGAAGATGAAGTCGGAGATGGCCAGGGCCTCGTCCGCGTCCTCCAGGCCGGAGATCTGCTCCGTCAGGTTGTACTTGGTGCTCTCCAGAATGGAGGCGTTGGCCGTGAGGAAGCTGCTGCGGGTATCCAGTTCCACGTATTGGTCCTTCACCGTCGCGGAGGCACCTTCAAACTTCTTGGCCAGGCGGTAGTACTCATCCTTCTCCGCGTCGGAGGCGAACTCGCCGTCCTCCGCGTTGCAGTTCTTCAAAATCGTGCCCATCCGGTCAATGATGGAGATGATGTTCTTGGGATCGCCGTCCTGGTCCACCCCATAGCCGCCCAGGAAATCCACGCCCTGGAGAGCCTGATTGAAGACGCTGGTGGTCTCCACCCGGCCGCTGTTGATGTCAAAGCCCAGGCCGATGTCCGCGTTCTTCACCTCGTCCTCGGAGAAGTAGCGGAGCTTCTCCAGCTCGGCGGCGTCGGTGGTGTCCACCGGAACGCCCCGGTAGGAGAGCACGCGGCTGGCTTCCTTTTCGCTGTTGGTGCCGGTGCCGTCGTCCTTGAGGAACTGAAACTGATTGATATCCTCAGGAACGGGGTTATCCGGGTCGGGCACATAGGCCGGATCATAATCCGGGTTGGCCTTGGGGCCCCAGGAGAAGGGGACATTCAGTCCGTCGGCGCCGGAGAAGATGAAGTTCTCGCCGTACCGGCCGTTCATGGCCTGGACCAGGTTCTCCGCCACGGCCTTCATGGACTGGCCCAGGGCGTTGCGGGCGGAGGCGTCGGCGTCGTTGGCGCCCCCCAGCATCAGGGCCTTGAAGGTGGAGTTCTCAGAGATGGTGTCGATCTGGCCCTCCACCTGATCCAGGGCCTTCCAGGCCTGTTGAAACTTGTACTGGATGGAGGTGTTCAGGTCAATATGGCCGCTGTTCCGCAGCAGGGCGGTCCGCTTCTGGAAGCTGAGGGCCGCCGCCGTGGGATCGTCGGCGAAGGAGTTGAAGAGCCGTCCCGTCTGTACGGTGTTCATGGCTTTATTCATATAATAACCGGACCGCTGTAAGTTATAGCGATAGGTTTTCATGGTGCCGGTGGTAGTTGTGCGGGCGATCATAGAAAGCTCCCTCCTTTAGATCAGGTTGTCATACCGGTGTTGTTGATCAGTTTATCCAATACCGAGTCCAGCGTCGTCATCAGACGGCAGGCGGCATTGTAGGACTTCGAGTACTGCATCAGGTTCATGGCCTCGTCGTTGAAGTCCACGCTGGAGACGTTGGAACGGCTGGTGTCCAGCTCCACCGTCTTCTCATAGTAGTTATCCAGCAGGGTGCTGGTCTCCTTCTGGTCATGACCCAGGGTGGTTCCGATGCTGCGCCACATCTCCGAGAAGCTGCCGGTGAACATGGGCTTATCCTGGGCGTTGGGCGAGATATCGGTGGGCATATAGTCCAGCCGCATGTTCTCCAGACCCTGGAGGAGCAGGACGTTGCTGCTGTCAGTGGAGGCGGGCTCCAGGCTGCCCGGCGGGCAGATGAAGGAGTTGACCACCATGGGCCCTCTGGACCAGCTGGCGGAGACGGAGATGTTGGCGGCGGTGATGCCCTCGGCGCTGTCGGTATCGCCGTTGCAGCTGAAGAGATTTCCGCCCCGGAAGATGCCGTTGGGCACCGGATTGCCGTCCTTGTCCACCACGGGATTTCCCTGATCGTCCAATTTCCCGGCCTTCAAATAGTCCTCAACGGAGCTACAGTTTTGGGCGGTCAGAATGTCCTTCACTTCTGTGGGAATGTCATCCCAGGTATCGTTCTTGTTCAGGGTGTAGGTTTTCTGGTCGCCGTTGGCGTCCGTATAGTCAATGGTAATGGGTTCACCGATCGGCTCGCCCTTGTCGTTGACGCCCTCGGTAATGTAATTGCCGCTGGGGTCCACCAGATAGCCCTGGTTCTGGGCGTTGAAGGAGGTGGCAATCTGCTTGGCCAGCAGGTCCAGGACGTTCTGGTAGTAGGGGATGCCCCGCTTGGTGGCGGCGTTCTCGTCCACACCGGCCACCACGTCGAGATCGGAAAACTCGCCGCTCTCCGTCAGCAGCTCCCGCTGGGACTGGAGGTAGCCGTAGAGGTCGTTGTCGTCCAGATCCACAGGCTGAGAGGGGGTTTTGATATAGTCCTGCGCGTAGTAGACGGCCTTGGTTTCCCGGTCGGCCTCGGCGGCGGAGTTGGTTCCCACCTGTGTATTTTGACCATTGGCGTCTTTGACGGTTTTGAGATATTTGAAGCTCCTGGGATCAGTGGGATCGGTAATGGCCGGATCATACTGCGGATTGGTCACCAGGCTCTTCTGCCAGGTCCGCCGGACGGTGGTGATTTTGATGGAGCCGTCAGCGAGCTGCTCAGAGATGGTCTCGCCCTTCAGGAACTTGTCAATGATGTCTTTGTCGGCCTGAACACCGTCATCCAGAACCCGCTCCTGCAGGACCCGGACGCTCTCGTGGAGCTTGCCGTAGACGTCCCGCATCTCGGAGAGGGTCAGGTTGTAGTTGGGGTTATCCACCAGCACCGCCTGATCAGGGTCCGCAGTGGGGTTGCCGTCGGCGTCTTCGTAGGGCAGGTAGCCGGGGTTTGCCTCAGGAATCATTACTGTGGGGTCTTGGGGATCGGGGACCTGGTTGGCCTCTTTGGGATCGTTGGTAAACGTGCCGTCCGGTTTGACATAGGCAAAGGTAGAGTTGTCGTTGGGGTCCTCCTCCCGCACCTTCGGCACCTGGGTGTAGCCCAGCTGCGCGCAGTACCGGCCGTCAATCAGCACGGATTCGTCGGTGTTGACCTTCGGGTCGGGGTTGGCGTCGCCCAGCTTGATGATGAGCTTCTCCACCGTCTGGCCGGCGCCGATGTCCTCCGTGGTATAGGTCACGTCAATCTTGATATACGTGGACAGCTCGTCAATCAGGTTGTTCCGCTGGTCCCGCAGCTCCAGGGCGTTGTCGCCGTGGATTTCGCTCTTGCGGATGGAGGCGTTCAGGTCCCGGATGTTGGTCAGGAGCTTGTTGACCGTGTCAATGTTGGTGTTGAAGTGATCCTTCGTGTCGCTGTACAGCTCCTTCAGCTGGGATGCGTAGGACCGCAGCTCCTGGCACAGAGAGTCCACAGCGGTACGCACCTGCACGTCGTACTCCTTCTGGCCGGTGTAGTCCGTCAGGCTGGAGAGGGCCTTGAAGATGTTCTCAATCTGATAGGCGATGATGCCGAACTCCTCGCCCTCCTTGACCTCGCCGCCCTTGCCGACCTCGTCCAGGATGGCCTTGATCTTCTCCAGGCCGCTGAGCTTGCCGTCCATGGCGCCCACGTTGGAGTTGTCGTTGCGGAACCGGATGTCCAGATAGGGGTCCCGCAGCTGGGAGACGCTGGTGGGCAGCACGCCGTTGCCGATGCGCAGCTCAAACTGAGAGTGATAGCGGTCCGCGCCGCCGGTCTTGAAGCTGACCTGCTCCAGCCGCTGGCGGGTGTAGCCCACGGTGTTGACGTTGGAAATGTTATTGCCGGTTACGCTGATGCCCAGCTGGGAGGCGTAAATCGCCAGCCGCGCCTGGGTAAAAGAACCAAAAGTACCAATCGAGCCCATAAAAAAACTCCTTTATCTCTTCGCCTTTCCGCGCCCGCTCAGGCCCGGAAGTCCGTCTTCATGTTGGGGGGCGGCTCCGTCTCCGGCGGCGTGTAGCCGGGGCCGGAAGGGGGCGTGGCGCCTGCCTCCTCCAAAATCTTCTCCACCTCGTGGAGGTGGCCCTCCAGAGTGCTGCGGGCCGCATCGGCCTCCGTGCGGTAGGCGCGGAACTGCTCCTGCAGGGCCGCCACCACCTGCCGGGCCTCCGCCTGCATGGCGGCGGGGTAACAGTCCGGCAGAGAGGCCAGGGGCAGATCACTGGCCCCCAGCTCGCCCAGCAGCTTTTCCCGCTTCTGATCCAGTCCCCGGAAGGACAGCGTAATGGCCTGCTCCTGTCTCAGCACCTCATCCAGAGCCAGCAGATCGTCGTTTCTGACCACGGCGGTTTTCAGCCGGGCCAGGTCCGAGAGCTCCGCCAGCTTTTCCCGCAGGGCCTCCAGCAGATCCAGATAGGAGCGATATTGATCCGCCATACGCTCAGTCCTCCATCATGAACAGGATGCTCCTGGCGATGGACATGGGGTCCGGATGGTATTCTCCGGCGGCCACGGCCCGGTGGAGCTCCTGAATGTCGCCCGTGGTGGTAGAGGTCCGCACCTCCTGAGAGAGCCGGCCCACAACGCTCATCTGGTAGGCGTTCTTGGCGGCCGTGGCGGAGATGACGGCGGAATCGAATTTATTATGTTCCGGAGAGGCCTTTTGAGCCGTTCCGCGCTTGGAGACGGGGAAATACGTTTTAGGCCGGCCAACAGAGGAAACGCCGCCGGGACCGTATGGAGTCAGCACAATCATTCACTTCCTTTTCGAGAATCAAAACCTGCACTTCTTACTTATATATTCATATCGGCAGAATCCCGGGAAAGTTAAGGAGAGAAACAAAAATTCTCAACCGCTTAGGAAAGACTTTCCAAGCCCTAAGCCGCCGCCGGGGATTTGCGGGGACCAACTCGCGTTTCGGAAGGGCCCGGACGGCCCGTGAACAGGAAACGTCCGCGCCGGAGGCGCGGACGTCGGAACGCAGGGGAAAATTCAGCCCAGGGTCTTCAAATGGCGCAGCAAAACATTGGCGATGCCGTCACAGGGGGCCTGGGTACACACGGCGCCAATGTCCTTGGCGACCATGGGCATCCCGTACACCACGCAGGATTCCTTATCCTGCCCGATGGTGTAAGCGCCCTTCTGGCGCATGGCCAGAAGACCCGCCGCGCCGTCCTGGCCCATGCCGGTCATAATGATGCCCACCATCCTGCACTTGACCACCTCCGACATGGACTGGAACATGGCGTCCACAGAGGGGCGGTGCCCGCTGACCTTCTCGCCGGGCATGCAGGAGACGGTATACTTGTTCCCGATCCGCACCACCCGGCACTGCAGGTCCGCCGGGGCCACCAGGGCCAGCCCCCGGTGGAGCTCGTCGCCGTTCTTCGCCTCCCGGACCTCCATTTTGCACAGGCGGTCCAGCCGGTCGGCGTACATCTTCGTGAAGCCCGGGGGCATGTGCTGCACAATGATCATGCCGGGAATGTCCTCCGGAAGGCGCTTCATCACCTCAAGGGTGGCCTCGGTGCCGCCGGTGGAGGCGCCCAGCCCAATCAGGACGTTGTTCAGCGCCGGAGAGGAACCCAGCGGGGGAGCGGCCATTGCCGCCGGGCCAGCCGCCGCCGCGGCAGCGGGGGCCGCCATGCGGACCTTGGCGTTGGAGGCGATCAGCACCTTCTGGGTCAGGGCAGTGATAAAGGCGGCTTTCTTCTCCTGAGATTCCGGCTTGTGGACAAAGTCCACCGCGCCGGCGTCCAGGGCGTCAAAGACCTTCAGGTTCAGCGAGGAAACAAGGATCACGGGAATGGGGTTGGTGGGGATATACTCCCGCAGAAAGTCCAGACCGCTCTGGCCGGGCATCTCCACATCCATGGTGATCACATCTGGTTTCAGATTTGGGATCTTCATCTTGGCGTCCAGGGTATTGATGGCATAGCCAATGACTTCGATCCGTGGATGGACAGACAGGCCACTGATAATCATCGTGCGGGCCACTACGGAATCGTCCACCACCATGACACGGATTTTATTTCCCTGTATCAATGGGAGATACCTCCTATTTTTGGAACGTGGCCGGCGCGAGCCTGCGGTAGGGCGCGGTTGGGCCCAGATTCTCCGAGCAGCTGATCATGAAGTAGCCGCCGGGAACGGTGTAGTCATAAAAGCGTTTTACCAGCGCGTCCTTGGTGGGCTGGTCGAAATAGATCATCACGTTCCGGCAGAAGATCATGTCGAATTTCCGGCGGAACTTGATGGGCCCCATGAGATTGAAGGTCTGGAAGATCACGTTGTTCTTCACGGCGGGGGCCACCGTATGGCTCCCGTCTCCGTTGGGAACAAAGTATTTCTTCTTCCACTCCGGGGGAATCGTGTCCGGCAGCGTGTACACGCCCTTCCGGGCGGCGGACAGGGCCTGGGCCGAGATGTCGGTGGCCAGAATCCGGGTGTCCCACTGGCTGGCCTGGCTCCCCAGGTAGTCGAAGAGAAACATCGTGAGGTTGTAGGGCTCCTCCCCGCTGGAGCAGCCCGCGCTCCAGATGGAAAGCACCTTGTCTCGCTGGTGCCGCTGAACCAGATCCGGAATGATGCGGCTGCGGAAATAGTCCAGAGGTTCTTTCTCCCGCATGAAGAAGGTATAGTTGGTCGTGAGCTTGTTGATGACCAGCGTCACGTCCTCTTCACTCTTGTTTTTCAGCAGGTTATCCACAAAGTCCCCGAAGCTCTTGTACCCCTTCTGCCGCAGAACGGGAGACAGCCGCCCGGTGATCAGCTGCTTCTTCTGGAAGAGATCAATGCCGTAGGTGGAGTGGATAAACTTGGCCATGCGCTGGAAATCCGCCTCGGAGATGTTCATGGGCGTAAAGCTGCGGCCGGCTTCGCTCGAGGGGGATGTGTTAGTAGTCATGTTGCACCAGCTCCTCACAGTCAAGGACCAGCATCGTGCCCGAACCATCCGGGATGTTGCACATACTGGACACCAGCTTCTGGGAGCTCTGTGCGGGCATAGGCAGCACGGTCTCGTTGGGAATGTCAATCATCTGGTCCACCGCGTCCACCAAAATCCCGATGGAAGTGCCGGCGTAATTCAACACCACCAGCAGCCGGTCCTGGTCCATGGCGGGCTTTCCCAGGCGCAGCCGGATATCCATGACGGGGATGATCTGGCCGCGCATGTTGAAGATCCCGCGGATGTAGTCCGGCATCATGGGCAGATAGGTCACCGAGTAGGCGTTCAGGATCTCCACCACGTACTCGGCGTCTACGCCCAGCCTCAGGTCGTCAATCAGAAAAATCAGGTATTTGCGGCTCGCGGAGACGGGCTCCTCTACGGTGGTCTCATCGGGCTCCCGTGCGAACAGAACCTCTTCTTGTACTACTGCGTTCATAGCGCTCCTCCTCCCTATATGTTACGCGCTGTACGCGGCGGCGTGCAGATTGCCCACGTCCAGGATGATGCTGATGTTGCCGTCGCCCAGAATGCTGCACCCGGTGATGCCGGAGTTCTTGATGTCAAAGTTGTTGACATAAGAGGGCAGGGGCTTTACCACGATCTGCTGCTCTCCCAGCAGCTCGTCCACGAACAGGCAGTAGGAGCGGTCGCCGGACTCCAGCCACATCAGAATGCCGTCCTCCACCTCGTCCGCGCCGCTGGGCAGGCGGTAGAAGTCCTTCGCCCGGATGATGGGGTAGTAGTTGTCCCGAATCTTAAACATCTCGCCGTTGACAGAGTCGTGAATGATGTCCTTGGAGGAGATCTTCATGCTGGAGAGAATGTTGTTGATGGGGATCGTGAAGATGGAGCTGCCCACGGCGACCTCCATGCCGTCCATAATCGCCATGGTCAGGGGGATGCGCATGATGGTGGTCATGCCCTGGCCCTGCTCGCTGGTGATGGTGACGGTGCCTCCCAGGCTCTCCACGCCGCTCTTCACCACGTCCATGCCTACGCCCCGGCCGGAGAACTCCGTGACCTCCACATTGGTGGAGAAGCCCGGCATCAGCAGGAAGTTCAGAATCTCTTTGTGGGAATACTCATAGTCGGGAGAGGCCAGGCCGTTCTTGATGGCCTTTTTCAGCACGGCCTCGTCGTTGACGCCCCGGCCGTCGTCCTGGATGGTGATGATGACCTCGCTGCCGGTGTCCTGGGCGGAGAGGATGATCTCGCCCACAGGGTCCTTGCCGGCGTCGATGCGCTCCTGCTCGGTCTCCTCAATGCCGTGGTCCATGGAGTTGCGGATCATGTGCATGATGGGGTCGCCGATGGAGTCCACGATGGTCTTGTCCACCTCGGTATCCTCGCCGATCAGGGTCAGCTTGGCAGGGCGCTTGAGCTTCTTGGTCATATCCCGGACGATGCGGTTCATCTTCTGGAAGGTGTTGGACACCGGGATCATCCGCAGGGACATGGATACGTCCTGGAGCTCGTCGGTGAGCTTGCGCAGCTGCCGGGCGGACTTGGAGAAGGCGTCCAGATTCCCCAGGCCCTTGAGATCCGGGGAGCCGGTGACCATGGCCTCGGTGATGACGATCTCGCCCACCAGGGCGGAGAGCTGGTCCAGCTTGCTGAGGTTGACGCTGATGAGGCTCTCCTTCTGGTGCTGGGCGGAGGCGCCGCCTCCGGCGGCGGGAGCCGGCGCGGCCTTCTGCACCGGCGCGGCGGGCGCGGGCTCCGCGGCGGCGGGAACCTCCGGCTCCGGGGGCGCGGGCACGTAGTCGTGGGGCTGGTAGGAGTACACAGATCCGGCGGAGCGGACGGCGGGGATGGCCTTCTCCCGGTCCTCGGCGCGCCGGAACTGGAGCAGGAAGCCCTCGTCGATGATCCGCTCGGCGGTGGAGGCGTCGGTCTCCACGGCGGCGGGCTCAAAGAGGAAGTCGGACTCCGCGCAGAAATCCCGCACGGAGGTCACCACCATGAACGCCCGCAGGTTCTCCATGCCGCAGCCCTCGTCGAAGAAGACCCGCAGCTGGAAGGGGAAGTCCGGGTTGCCGCTGGAACTGGTGCTGGCCGGGGCGGCGGCCTCCTGGGCCGGGGCCGGGGCCTGAGCCGGCGCGGGAGGGGGAGCGGCGGCAGGCGCCTCCGCCTCGGCGGCGGGCTCCCCTTTAATTTTAGAAATCAGACTATTAATATTTGATAGGAAACTGTCGATATTCTCATCAAGGGGCTGTTCCGCCTCCACCTTTTCCATCTCGCCGCGGAAATAGTCAATGGATTGGAACAACAGGTCGAACAGAGCCGGCCGGTTCTCCTCCGAGACCACGTCCATAGTGCCCTCGCGGATCAGGAAGAACATATCCTCGATCCGGTGGGCGATGGTGGTCAGGGTGTTGAATTCCATCATCGCGGAGGAACCCTTGATGGTATGCATGATGCGAAAGATCTCATTGACATTGTCCTGCGAGAAGGTATCCACTTTCTCCGCATCCAACACAATGGTCTCCAGTTGTTCGAGCAAGGTGTTTGTTTCATAGATATACATATCCAGAATATCATTGCCGCTGCTCATAAAGCAAAACACCGCCTTTCAGCCTTTTCAAATTACATCGACCAAATGGGACCGAAAAATAAGTAGTAATCATAAAAATTTTCTGAGAGGTGACGAGAATGCCCGACCTCATGGGAGCGACCAACCCGGTACCGGGGTATGACGCCGGATCAAACAACCGTCTTCCGGTCTCGCCCAGTCAAAATACACCCCCCCAAATCCAAAATGTGACCGATCCCAGCCGGGTGGGCCGGGCCGACGGAAAGACGGAGCGGCAGGACAGCAATCTCCAGGGAGACGGCCGGGTCCGCTACGACTCCAACTTCCAGACCTTCCTCCAGCGCCTGCGGGAGACCCCGGGGGCCATGGAGAGTCTGAGCCGCATCTTCTCCGGCCAGAGCACGGTGGTGCTCTCCGGGCTGGAGGAGGGCACCGCGGCGGAGATGGCCCAGCTGCTGGAGATGCTCCGGATGGACGAGAAGGAGCTTTTGAGCTTCCTCATGGGGCAGGCCAAGGGGGGCACCCGCTTCGGCGGCGCCCTGTTCAATCTGCTGCGCGGCGCCTATGCCCGGGCCGGGTCCGAGGGCGTCCAGACGGACATCCTGCAATTTTTAAAGGTCTACGCGGACTACTCCGCCACGGGCCATGTGGAGGGCAACATCCTGCGCAACCTCTCCCAGATGATCGACGCCATGCCGGCCAGCTGGACGGACCGGCTGCGGGATCTGCTGGCGAAGCTGGAAAACGGCATGAGAGTAGTGATCCTGACGGTCCAGATATTCCTGATCGGGCATGTCGCCGTAGTTGGCTTTGACCA
>JAAWIL010000226.1 GCA_022796315.1 Oscillibacter sp.
GAAGTCCACCGTCAGGCCGTTTCACGGCCCCTGGGGCGCCTATGCGCCCCAGGGTTGAAAAGAAGCATTTGCTTCTTTTCAACTGCGGTGACTATAGTATGAGCATGCCATGCCAACAGAAGGAAACCATCCGCGGAGAGCAGCGCCTCTCGCGGATGGTTTCCTTTTGGCTGCACGCACACCGGCTGCACGCCGTCCGGACGGTCTTTTTCCCGCCATACCGCCTCCGGTTCCCTTGCGGTCCGTCAGGCCTCCTGCGGAAAAAATCCCCGTCCATCCGGCATTCCGGTTATGAATACAGGTTCTTATTTCAGCTTCTTGCGGAGCTTGGCCTTCACCTCCGGGGACAGCGCCCGACCCGCCAGGCGCAACGGCAGAGGCGGCACGGTGCAGTACTTTTTCCGCACCTGCTCAAAGGGCTCCAGGGCGTAGGCGGCGAAGAAGGCGGCCCGCTCCGGAGACGGCGCCAGGGGATAGGCCAGCCGGGGATTCCCCGCCACGGCCCGCTCAATGGGGAAGGCCTGCCGCCCCAGGTTCAGCTGGTCGAAGAGGAAGCTGCCGTGGGCGGTGTTGACCAGCAGCAGGCTGACCCCCAGGAGCTGCTGCTCCGGCAGCTCGTCGGGCCGGAGACCCCAGAAGTCCCCCAGGGTGAAGTCCCCCGGCCGGTTCAGGTTGGAATAGGCGCAGCGGTGGCAGCAGGGCCGCAGGAACAGCGCCCGGCCAAAGGCCCGGCCATACCCGGTGGCAAAGAGGGGGGCGGAGTCCATGGTGCCGTCCTGGTAGACGGCGGTGAAGTGGCTGTCGTGCCACCCGGCCACCTTGCTGCGGAACCGGACGCTCCGCAGGCCCTTGCCCTTCCGGGTCTCAATGGAGCGGACCATGGCCTCCCACACGCCGGGGGAGGGCACGCCCTGGCACACCAGGTCGCAGGTGGTGAGATTCTCCGGCCGGCCGCCCAGGAAGCGGTAGAGCCCGTCCACCTGGCAGGGGGTGCCGGAGAAGAGCACCGGCCGCTTTTGCAGGGCCTCCCGGATCTCCCGGAAAGTCTCGCCCAGGCTGCTCTGGACGTACTTGGCGCCCCGGAGGTACCGCAGGTCCTCCTTGGTGAAGCAGGCCACGTGCCGCAGGTGCTGGCGGGCGTCCATGGCGGCGCCGTAGACCACGCCGCCGCTCTCCAAAATGCGCTCCGCCAGGGCGGTAAAGGCGCCGCCGGAGGTGGAGTCCTTCCGGATCTGGGCGTCCCGGTTCCAGGCGGCGAAGGCCGCCGGGAGATGGCCGGGGCCCCGGTCCCTCAGGGCCGGGCAGACGCCGGTGCAGAGGCCGCAGTGAACACAGCGGTCCGGGTCCACCGCCGGATAGGCGAAGCCCTCCAGGTCCCGGACCATGGAGATGGCGTCCTTGGGGCAGATGCTGGCGCAGGCGGTGCAGCCGGTGCAGTGTCCGTGCTCTGCCAGCCGGGGCGGCTCCCTGCCGTCTCCGGCGGGGGAGGGGGGGTCTTCTGGCACGGGCGTGTTCTCCAGGGCGGCCCGCAGGTAGGACAGGGAGGCCGTCCGGGCCTCCGCCAGACGGCGGTCCACCTCCGCCCAGTCGATGGGGTCCTCCAGACCGGCGGTGGTCCCCTGGCCCACGATCCGGTTGGAGAGGCCCAGCCGGTTCAGCAGGCTGAAGGTCCGGGAGCTCTCCGGGTCCGACAGCTCCGCGGGGGACACGGCGGTGAAGAAGGGGACATGGAACTGGACGGCGAACACCGTGCCGTGGAAGGAGTTGGTAAAGACGAAGCCGGCCCGTTCAAAGAGCTCCAGGAACTCCGCCGGTCCTGCGTCCAGGATGCAGCGGGCGCGGGGGTGGACCTTCTGCCGGATGCCGCACAGCTGCACCACGGGCATGGCGCTGCGGCGGGCAAACTCCCGCAGATAGGGGTCCAGGGCGCCGGGGCGGCTGATGCAGTAGCAGAGGGAGTAGCCCTTGGACGCCGGCGGGAGGCCCAGGGCGCCCCTGCCGGAGGACAGGTGGCCGGAGGCGGCGCCGTGCCACTGCTCCGCCGTCAGCAGCAGCGTGGGGTCCAGCACCACGGGGACCTTCCGCCCGGTGAGCTCCGCGATGATGGCCTGCCCCTGCCGCTCCCGGACGGAGAGGTGGGAGAAGGCCTCCAGATAGCCCCGCAGCTCCTCCTCCATGCCCTCGGGAATCCTGGGGACGCCGAAGGAGGGGGCGTAGGCGATCCTCCGCCGGGGGGAGAAGGCCCCGAAAAAGACCGGGTCAAAGCGCCCGTCCGGAAAGATCCTGGGGTTCCAGATTTGGTCGCTGCCGGAGAGGATCGCGTCATAGGGCAGCTCCGCCTGCCGCAGCTCCGCCAGGCGCTGGTAGCGGCGGGAGGTGATGCGCAGGCGGTCCCGGGCGAACTGCTCAAACCGCCGGCAGCGGGTCTGGAGGGCCCGGTAGTGCAGGGCGGTGTGGGCGTCCGCAGCGGCGGAGGCCAGGCCCGTGGGCCGGCGGAAGAGGGCGTTGGACTGATTCACGTAGTAGTCGATGATCTCGCACTCGTGGCCCAGGGATTCCACGGCCCGCTGGGTGGCCGCCGCCTGAAGGGCCGCCCCGTAGTGGTGAATATGGTAAAAGGTGACAAGTCCGGTTCGCAAGCAAAGACCCCCTCCATGCGGTGTGCCCGTGGTAAGCGCGCAGTTCAGCGCAGATCCATCTCCGGCGCGCGGGGCGCCAGCAGGTCGTCCTCATCCACCCAGGCAGAGACGGGGATGACCTCAAAGGTCTCCTTGGTCCGGCGGATCACCACCTGGTCCAGCCCCGCGTTGATGACCAGCCGCCGGCACATGGAGCAGGAGGTGGCGTCGGCCAGCAACTCCCGGGTCTGGGCGTCCCGGCCCACCAGGTAGAGGGTGCCCCCCACGCA
>JAAWIL010000227.1 GCA_022796315.1 Oscillibacter sp.
ACGGATGGCAAGGATTTTTAACGCAGTCAGGGCGGAAAATACGCCGCCAAGACATGCGCGGGGAGATTTTAAACAGGCTCTCAGGCCGCTTCGCGGCCCCTGCGGCGACTATAAAGCGGACGGAGCGGCACAGATGTGCCGCTCCGTCCGGCTGTTCAGATCAGATTCCGGTCCGCAATGAAGTTCTGCACGCTGTACAGCACACAGATCTCGCCGATCCCCTTCTCCGCCGCGTACTGGGCCGGAGCGCTCCGATAGTACCGCAGATCCAGCAGATGGACCTCGGCATATCTCCGGGCCAGGAAGGGCGCCAGCGCGTCGGCGTAAGAGTCCCGAATCAGCAGGAGCTTCTCCCCCTCCGGGAGGTTCTCATTCCGAATCACGCACAGGGGCTGGTTGCCCCCCAGGAAGGCGGAGTACTTGTCCTTCTTCTCCAGCCAGGACCGCTCGTACAGCGGCGAGGGCTCCGCCGTTCCCCTCCGCCAGGAGGTGACGGACAGCCCCTCCTCCGGCACCCAGAACTCCAGGGTGTCCGCCGGGAGCCAGTGGATGCCGGAGGTGGAGTACAGCGTGCCGTAAAAGTCCGTGCTGGCGGTCTCTGGCACAAAGTCCTCCCGCGCCAGCGGCTCCTTCCCCAGGGTCTCCAGCAGGGCGTTGGCCCCGTAGAAGGCCCCCAGGGTGGTCCAGTGGTGGTCCGTGCGGTAGAAGATGGGCTCCTCCCTATGGGCCGTCAGAGCCCCAAAAAAGTCCACATCGCTCTTCGCCAGGATCTCTGACTGGTCCCAGCTCTCCGCTCCGGCGGGGAGCTTTTCCCGCCACACCGCCGCCGCGGAGGGGATCAGCCCCAGGGTCACCGGAATCCCGGACTCCGCCAGCCGCTCCCCATAGCGCAGGTTCCTCTCCACCAGCGCGCTGTCCGGCGCTGCTACTTTGGAGATCAGGGTATCTCCGCAGAGGTAGACATTGTGAAATTCCCTCTTCCCCAGCAGCTGCTCCGTCCGGGCCCGGAGCCCCGTCCAGCCGTCCCGCAGGGGGAACTGGTCGGCGAAGTAGTCCTCCACGTCCTTGGTAAAGCCGCCATCCTTCAGGGCGCTCCAGGAGAAGGACGGCCACTGTGCCAGCGTACGGTTCTCCGTCTCCGACCGCTCCCGGTCCGGCAGCGCCGCGTGCCACACCAGCAGTCCCCCCAGAAACAGGCAGAACAGCGCCGAGAGAAACCGGCTGTAGGAAACCGACATAATATTCCTCCTTTCCCGTCTGGAAAACCGGTCAGAACCGGAAGTACAAAAACGGATTGTAGCTGCCGTCCACCAGATAGGCGGTGCCAAGCACCAGGCACGCCATCATCAGCACCGGCGTCAGGACCCGCCGGACCCGCTCCGGAAGGCGTCCCCAGGTCCGAAGCCCCAGGGTGGTGGAGGCAATCGTCAGGATCAGCAGCGTCAGCCCGTAGCTGCGGAGGAGATAGCCGTCGGCGGCGCTCCACAGGGGCGCGGCTCCGAAGCAGACGGAAAAATACCCGCCGCAGACCGCCAGGTCCTCCATGGCAAAGAGACCCCAGCCCAGGAAGACCACCACCAGCGTGTACAGGTGCCTGACGGCACCGGGCATCCTGTCCAGGAGGTTTTTCAGGGCATACTTCTCCATAATCAGCCAGAGGGCAAAGTACAGCCCCCACAGGATGAAGTTCCAGCTGGCCCCGTGCCAGAAGCCCGTGCAGAACCAGACAATCAGGATGTTCCGCAGCGTCCTGGCCGTGCCGCCCCGGTTGCCCCCCAGGGGGATATACAGATACTCCCGGAACCAGTTGGTCAGGGACATGTGCCACCGCCGCCAGAACTCCGTCACAGAGGCGGCGAGGTAGGGGTGGTCAAAGTTCTCCGGAAACCGGAAGCCCAGCATCTGCCCGATGCCGATGGCCATGTCGGAGTATCCGGAGAAGTCGAAGTAGATCTGAAAGCCAAAGGCCAGCAGGCCCAGCCAGCCGCCGGCCACGGTCAGCGTCCCGGCACCCTGGGCCGCCAGCTGGCAGTCCCACAGGGCCCCGATGGAGTTGGCCAGCAGCACCTTCTTGGCAAGGCCCGCGCAGAAGCGGCAGCTGCCCTGGGCGAAGCTCTCCCAGGTATGACTCCGGCGCTCCAGCTCCTCCGCCACGGCCTTGTACTTCACAATCGGCCCGGCGATCAGCTGGGGAAACATGGTGACAAAGGCCCCGAAGGTAATGATGTTCCGCTGCACCGGCGCGTCCCGCCGGTAGACGTCAATCGTGTAGCTCATGGTCTGGAAGGTAAAGAAGGAAATGCCGATGGGCAGGGGAATCCCCAGCTGCGGCAGCCGGACGCCGGGCAGCAGGGAGAGGTTCGCCGCCAGGAAGTCCCAGTACTTAAAAAAGCCCAGGAGCAGCAGGTTGAACACCACCGACTGCCCCACAAACCACCGGGCCCGGCGGTCGTTGTCCCGGTACTTCTCCACCAGCAGCCCATGGGTGTAGTCAATCAGGATGGAGAGGATCATGATGCTCAAATAGACCGGCTCCCCCCAGCCATAGAAGAAGAGACTCACCGCCAGCAGCACCAGATTCCGCCACCGGAGCGGCGTCAGAAAGTAGACCGCCAGGGTCAGGGACAGATAGGCAAATAAAAAGGTCAGACTGCTGAACTGCACGGCGTTCCCGTCTCCTCTCTCTCAAACATCAAAACGCGCTGGAAGGAAGCGGCCCGTGTCCGGACCGCCTCCCTCTTTCCTGTCACGCCGCAGAGAAACCATTCACCGCCGGGACGCGGGTGGATGTGAAACAGGCTCTCAGAGCCTGTTTAGGATCTCAGCGTGCGGGGATTGGCGAGGGGATTTTTTGTCCAGCAAGGCAAAACGCCGCCGCAATCCTGGCGGATTGCAAGG
>JAAWIL010000239.1 GCA_022796315.1 Oscillibacter sp.
CCTTGCCATCCGTCAGGATGCCTGCGGATTTTTGCCTTGCAGGGCAAAAAATCCACTCGCCAATCCATACACGTCGAGATTTTAAACAGGCTCTGAGAGGAGGAGCGCCCATGCCGAGAAAAAACGCCCGAAACACCAAGGGCCGCATCATTTCCGCAGCCTGGAAGCTCTTCTATGAGCAGGGGTATGAGGACACGACGGTGGAGGACATCGTCTTCGAGTCCGAGACGTCCAAGGGCTCTTTTTACCACTATTTTGACGGGAAAGACGCCCTTTTGGGAACCCTGGCCAATGTGTTTGACGAGAAATACGAGGAGCTGATGGGGACCATGGACCCGGCCTTGGACGCCATTGAGAAGCTGGCTTACTTGAACCATGAGCTGTTTGCCATGATCGACGGCGGCGTCTCCATGGACCTGCTGGCCCGGCTGCTGTCCACCCAGCTGCTGGCCCGGGGAGAGAAGCACCTGCTGGACCGAAACCGCACCTATTTTAAGCTCTTGCGGGACATCATCCGCCAGGGACAGGAGGGCGGCCAGCTGCGCGGGGACCGCACGGTGAACGATATCGTGAAGGCGTACGCCCTGTGGGAACGGGCGCTGCTGTATGACTGGTGCCTCTGCGGAGGGGAGTATTCCCTGGTGGCCTATACCGACAGCGTGACGCCCATGTTTCTGGAGAGCTACCGTGCACGCCCGGAGCGAATAGATTGATTTTATTTTTTTGAGCGTATTGCGGACTCAAAAATCGTCTAGTGAAAAAAACTATTAAAATCAAGAAAAAATGAGAATTTGGACAGAACGCCGTATAGAATGAATTCTATACGGCGTTCTGTATTTCATTCTTGTGAAAAGTGTGCTATGATATAACGGATCAAGTTAAAAAAGGGCAGAATGCACTTTTCTAATCAGCGGGCCGACAGCCCGCTGATGCGCAAAGCGCACTTGATTCCCTATGAGGTGCAAGTCAAGCCCGCGTATGCGGCCTACTGCGGCGATTCATCGCCGCGGGGTTCAAAAGGATCACATGATACGTTTGAACTTGCTTGACGATATCACCCATTGATATAGAAAAGGAGAACGAGTATGTCAACAGCACAAATCTGCATTATGGCCACCATGATCCTGTATCTCTGCTTCGTGATTTTTACAGGCGTGATGATTGGCCGCCGCTCCAAGAAGAGCGCCGAGGGATTCTATTTGGGCGGCCGGGGCATCGGCCCCCTGGTCACCGCCATGAGCGCGGAGGCCTCCGACATGAGCAGCTACCTGCTCATGGGCATTCCCGGCCTTGCATATCTCTCCGGCGTGGCCGACGCCAGCTGGACTGCCATTGGCCTGGCTGTGGGCACGTATTTGAACTTTCTGCTGGTGGCCAGAAGGCTCCGCCGCTACAGCGTGAAGCTGGACGCCATCACCATCCCCAGCTTCATTTCCAAGCGGTATGGGGAGAAGCGGCCGGTCATCATGTGCATTTCCGCGCTGATTATCCTGATTTTCTTTGTGCCCTACGTGGCCTCCGGCCTGGCCGCCATCGGAAAGCTGTTCAACAGCCTCTTCGGCTGGAACTACATGGCCGCCGTGGTCATCGGCGCGATTGTCATCATCAGCTATACATCCATTGGCGGCTTCAACGCGGTTGCCACCATGGACCTGATCCAGTCCATCATTATGACCATTGCGCTGGCGATCATTGTGGTGTTCGGCGTGGTGCAGGCGGGGGGCATGGATGCCGTCATCGCCCACGCCCGGACGCTTCCCGGCTTCTTCAGCTTTACGGAGACCTATAATGCCTCCACCGGCGGAGCCGACCCCTATGGCCTGATCCGCATTGTCTCCATGATGGCCTGGGGCCTGGGATACTTTGGAATGCCGCATATTCTGGTCCGCTTCATGGCGATCCGGGATGAGAATGAGCTGACCCTCTCCCGCCGCATCGCCGCCGTGTGGGTGGTGATCTCCATGGGCGTGGCGGTGTTCATCGGCATTGTGGGCCATGCCGTGTCCGCCGCTGGCCGTGTGCCCTTCCTGGAGGGCAGCGCCACGGAGACGATTATCGTGAAGCTCTCGGACCTGCTGTCCAGCTACGGGATTTTCCCGGCCATTGTGGCGGGCTGCATCCTGGCGGGCATTTTGGCCGCTACTATGTCCACGGCCGACAGCCAGCTCCTGGCTGCCTCCTCCGCCTTTTCCCAGAACATTGTGCAGGAGGTCTTTGGCGTCAAGCTGACAGAGAAGCAGACCATGCTGATCGCCCGGCTCACCGTGGTGGTGATTGCCGTCATCGCCCTCTTCCTGGCCGCGGACCCCAACAGCAATGTGTTCCAGATTGTGTCCTTCGCCTGGGCGGGCTTCGGCGCGGCCTTCGGCCCCGCTATTCTCTGCGCTCTCTTCTGGAAGCGGAGCAAC
This sequence comes from Oscillibacter sp., assembly GCA_022796315.1. Lineage (GTDB taxonomy): Bacteria > Bacillota > Clostridia > Oscillospirales > Oscillospiraceae > Oscillibacter. Next base: position 2,409 of record JAAWIL010000239.1, read on the forward strand.
CGGCAGGGAATCATGGCCGGACTGGTCGCTGGCGGCGCGATGATTTTCATTTGGAAGTTCTGGGTGCGTCCTATGGGCGGCGCCTTGGATATCTATGAACTGCTGCCTGCGTTTGTGGTGGGGTTGGCCGCGATTGTGGTGGTGAGCCTGCTTACCGGAAAGCCTGACGCGGAGATTGAGCGCATGTTTGATGAGATGAAGGGGAACTGACTGCGGAAGGGCAGTCCCTTATATGAGGAGAGAATCCCGCCGGTCAAAGTGACTGGCGGGATTCTTTTTGGGGGGAATGAGAGGGATTTCCGTAGGGAAAAGTATGGAATTTGTGAGGAGAGGGGTGAGGCGGTCAATCGGGCGGAAAAAGTTTTTTTGACAAATTTCGATTTTCTTATTGACAAATGGAGGAGGATCTGGTAATCTAACGAAGCTGTCCGGCGGGGCGGCTGCGGGAGGCCTGAAGGGGCTGAGGCGCAGGAGTCTGGAAAAGA
>JAAWIL010000228.1 GCA_022796315.1 Oscillibacter sp.
GGGGTGTGTGCGGCTGCGCCCGCAGGCGCGTTTCGAAGCGCAACCGCCGCTCGCGGCGGCTCTTAGTGCGGAGATGAACCCAGGAAGGGTTCCCTGCGCCATTTCAATTATAAGTTTTCAGAACTTTTTTAAAGTTCTGAAAACTTGCTCAGGCTGTCGAAAACACTTTTTCGACAGCCTGAACACCCGCCGGGAATTCCCGGCGGGTGCCTTTTGCGCGCCCAGGTCAGAGCCTGGTGTTGATGTAATTCAGGAAGCGGTAGGTGTGGCCGTTTTCCGTTACCGGCTCGCTGCAGGACTCCACCTCCCAGCCGGGCAGCTTGTCCAGGTTGGGGAAGAAGGTGTCCGCGCCCTCCGCCTCTTCGTCCACCTTGGTGAGATACACCCGGTGGCAGCGGCTCAGCAGGGAGGTGTAGGTACTGCCCCCGCCGATGATCCAGAGCTTCTCCGGCTCCGTGCCGGCGGCCAGCGCCAGGGCGGCCTCGGGGCTGGGGGCAATCTCGCAGTCCCCCCGGTCAAAGTCCACGTTTCGGGTGATGACGATGTTCCGGCGGTTTGGCAGGGGCCGCCCGCCGGGAAAAGAGTCCAGGGTCTTGCGGCCCAGAATGACCGTCCCGCCCAGGGTCAGGGAGCGGAAGCGCTTCATGTCCGTAGGCAGGGAGAACAGCAGATCGCCCTCCCGGCCGATGGCCCAGTTCAGATCAACGACAACGATGGCATTCACTCTTGATTCACCTCAAACAGCAATGGGAATTTTTTCTTCAAAGGACGCCGGGGTGTAGCCCTCCAGACGGAAACTGTCCCTGGTGAAGGCGTAGAAATCCGTCACGGCGGGGTCCGCCAGGAACCGGGGCGCCGGGGCCGGCGTCTGGGTCAGCATCCGCTCCACAATGGGCACATGGCGGTCGTAGATGTGGGCATCCGCGATGACGTGGACCAGCTGCCCGGGGATCAGGCCGCTGGCCTGGGCAAACATATGGACCAGCACCGCGTACTGCACCACGTTCCAGTTGTTGGCCGTCAGCATGTCCTGGCTCCGCTGGTTCAGTATGGCGTTCAGGGTCCTGCCGGAGACGTTGAAGGTCATGGAGTAGGCGCAAGGGTAAAGGGCCATCTCGCTGAGGTCCTGGTGGTTGTAGAGGTTGGTTATGATCCGCCGGGAGGCGGGGGTGTGCCGCAGGTCGTAGAGCACCCGGTCCACCTGGTCCATCTCCCCCTCCGGATAGCGGTGCTTGATCCCCAGCTGGTAGCCGTAGGCCTTGCCAATGGAGCCGGTTTCGTCGGCCCACTGGTCCCAGATGCGGGCGCCCAGGTCGTGGATGTTGTTGGACTTCTTCTGCCAGATCCAGAGGAGCTCGTCCACCGCCGTCTTCCAGTAGGTTCGCCGCAGGGTCAGGATGGGGAACTCCTCCTGGAGATTGTAGCGGTTCACAAGCCCGAAGCGCTTGATGGTGTGGGCGGGAGCGCCGTCATCCCAGCGGGGGCGGACTTCCTGATCCGTGTCCCAGACGCCCTGGGTGAGAATCTCCCGGCAGTTTTGGATGAACAATTCGTCGGCACGACTCATGCACGGTCCTCCTGAGTCACAATTTTTACCAAGTATATCAGATGCGGCAGGGGATGTATAGTGGGATTTTTCACGGTTTTCCCCGGAAAAACGGCGGAAAGCATGTCAGTTTTACTGCGGCGCCAGGGGGAGGAATCGGGGACGCGGACGAAATATTTGCAGGTTTTTTTCCGGATCTATCTTGCAAAGAGGCAAAAAGTGCGGTATGATGAGCCCGTATTTTGGGTGAACCTGGGAAAAATAAAAAGGAGGCGGCGGGATGCTGGACCGGAGCGAGGCGGGGAAGCGGGGATATCTGAACGAGGATTTTCGGCTGTTCCATCTGAAGGACAGCCTGGCGCAGGCTATGGACTACCACTATCACGAGTTTGACAAGCTGATCCTGCTGCTCCACGGGAAGGTCACCTACGTGGTGGAGGGCGTCACCTATTTCCTCCGGCCCTGGGATGTGCTGCTGGTGCAGCACAGCATGATCCACCGGCCCACGATTGACCCCTCGGAGCCCTATGAGCGGGTGGTGGTCTGGCTGGGCCGGGAGTGGATGCGGGCCCGCAGCGGCCCGGAGGAGCCCCTGGACACCTGCTTTGACGCCGTCCGGCGGCGGGGCTTCCACCTCCTGCGGACGGGCCCGGAGCGGAGACTGGAGTACATGCGGACCATCCAGCGCCTGGAGGAGGCCCTCTGCTCCACGGAGTTCGGCGCGGCCAGGATGGCGGACACCCTCTGCCAGCAGCTGCTGATTGGGGTAAACCGGGATATTCTGGCGGACCACACCGCCCAGGAGGAGAAGGACAGCTACCGCGTGGACCCCAAAATGGAGGAGGTTCTGCGGTATATCGCCGCCCATCTCTCGGAGCCGCTGCCGGTGGAGACCCTGGCAAAGCAGTTCTACATCAGCCGCTATTACCTGATGCACCGGTTCAAGGAGGTCACCGGCTATACCCTCCATCAGTACATCAGCCAGAAGCGGCTGCTGCGGGCCGGGGAGCTGATCCGCTCCGGCGTGCCGGTGATGAAGGCGGCGGAACAGGCGGGGTTCGCGGAGTACACCACGTTCCTGCGGGCCTTTCAAAACACCTTCGGCATGAGTCCCCGGGAGTTCCGATAGATCCGACGGGAGGTTTGAAATCTGAAAAAATGGAAAAAACAGTACAAAGAGATTGACAAAAAAGCGGTTCAAAGGTATAGTAAGCTTATCTTAGAGCCTGTTTAATATCTCGATGTGTATGGATTGGCGAGTGGATTTTTTGCCCTGCAAGGCAAAAATCCGCAGGCATCCTGACGGATGGCAAGGA
>JAAWIL010000008.1 GCA_022796315.1 Oscillibacter sp.
AGGACCTGTACAGGTCCTCTGCTTTCGCGGTGAAGAGAGAGGAAACGCTATGCTTAGTGTCACACTGACCCTGCTTTCCGGGTTCAAGACCACGGTCCTGTTATTTTTTCTGACGCTGCTGTTCGCCCTTCCCCTGGGCCTTCTCATCAGCTTTGGCTCCATGAGCAAGTGGACGCCCTTCCGCTCCCTGGACCACAAGGGCGCCGACCCCTTTGTAAAAGCTCTGGCACAATTTCGTCCCATCAGCGCCGTGTTCGGCATTCTCGTCTGGATCATCCGGGGCACTCCCCTGCTGCTGCAGGTCCTGGTGATCTTCTATGTTCCTGGTCTGCTGTTCAAGCTGCCGCTGCTGCCCCGGTTTACTGCGGCGCTGGTGGCCTTTGTCATCAACTACGCCTGCTACTTCTCTGAGATCTATCGGGGCGGCATCCAGTCCGTCCCTGTGGGGCAGTACGAGGCCGGTCAGGTGCTGGGCATGACCAAGAGCCAGATCTTCTTCAAGATCACCCTGCTCCAGGTCATCAAGCGGATTGTTCCCCCCATGGGCAACGAGTTCATCACCCTGGTGAAGGACACCGCTCTGGTGCGGGTCATCGCCGTGTATGAGCTCATCTGGATGGGCGAGTCGTACATCAAAAAGGGCATGATCTATCCCCTGTTCTATACGGCGGTCTTCTACCTGGTGTTCAACGGCATCCTGACCGTTCTGCTGCGCTGGTTCGAGAAAAAGCTGAGTTATTTTAAATGAGGAGGGGCGGTATGTCTGTTTTAGAGGTCCAACACATCAAAAAGTACTTCGGCATCACCCGAGTGCTCAATGACATCAGCTTTTCCCTGGAACAGGGACAGGCCCTGTCCATCATCGGCTCCTCCGGCTCCGGAAAGACCACCCTCCTGCGGTGCCTGAACTTCCTGGAAACCCCCAACGGCGGCACCATCTCCGTCAACGGAAACATCATCTTCAATGCCGCCAACCCCCAAACCCAGCTGGACAGCGAAATCCGGAAAAAGCGCCTCCATTTCGGCCTGGTCTTCCAGAACTTCAACCTCTTCCCCCAGTATACCGCCCTGCAAAATGTCACCCTGGCCCCGGAGCTGCTGGCCAAGGAGCGGGGCGGAGAGAGCAAGGAGGACATTGTGGCAAACGGCAAGGCGCTGCTGGCCCAGATGGGTCTGGCGGACCGGGCAAACCACTACCCCCACCAGCTCTCCGGCGGGCAGCAGCAGCGGGTGGCCATTGCCCGGGCCCTGGCTATGCGCCCGGATATCCTCTGCTTTGACGAGCCCACTTCCGCCCTGGACCCGGAGCTCACCGGCGAGGTCCTGCGGGTCATTCGGGATCTGGCGGACCAGAAGACCACCATGATCATCGTCACCCACGAGATGGCCTTCGCCCGGGATGTAGCGGACCAGATCATCTTCATGGACGGTGGTGTCATCGTGGAGCAGGGCGACCCTCACCAGGTGATCGACCACCCCAGGGAGGAGCGGACCCGGCAGTTCCTGGCCCATTACGCGGAGAAGTAATTGCTCTGTGCGCTGTCCGGTGACTCACTGGGCAAACGCGGCGGAAAACAGATTTACAGATTTTGAGGTGTACGGCATGACTCCCTTACTCCTTACCAGTCCCACCTTTGCGCCAGGCTGTCCCATCCCCCGGCGGCACACCGGCTTTGAAGCGGATCTTTCCCCCGCGCTGTGCCTGTCCGGCCTCACTCCGGAGGCCGTTTCCCTGGCGGTGACCATGGATGATTTAGACGTTCCCTTCACCAAGATCTACAGCCACTGGTTAATCTGGAATCTGCCGCCTGCGGCAGAGCTCCCTGAGGGCATTCCCCATGGCCAAACGCTGCCGGAGCTGGGCGGCGCGGTACAGGGGATTGGATATGGCAGACATGGTTACCGCGGTCCCTATCCGCCGCCATTCCTACGCGCCCCCCACCGGTATCTCTTCCAGGTCTATGCCCTGGACTGCCGTCTGGAGCTGTCCCCCCGTATCAGGCGGGCGGCGCTGCTGTCCGCTATGCAAGGCCATATCCTACAGGAGGCCAGTCTTCTGGGTACTTTCCAAAGAACATAAGAAGAAAAGGCGAAGCGTGGAGAATCTCCACGCTTCGCTTCGTTGTCAGGCTCTTTTTCGCGGAATCAGCAGCAGCTTCTCCCGGGAGAGCTCCTCCTCCCCCTCCAGCTGGTTGGCGGCCAGGATGGAGGCGATGGTGGTGTTATGGCGCTTGGCCAGATCCCAGGCGGTCTCCTGCTTCCCCATGCACCGCAGCACCAGGGACGGCGCTCCGGTCATGTCCTTGGCGGCCTCTGTGTTCAGCTTGGCGGAGGTGATACACACCCGCTTTACGCGGCTGGCGGCCTCCGCCCGGAAATCCACCGGGAAGCGCACCTCAATGCCCCGGTCTCCCAGGCTCCCCTGGACCTCCTCCGGGCACACGGCCCGGGCGGTGACCCGGCAGTCCTCCGGCAGCTCCAGCTGGCAGCTGACATCCACATTCCGCTCCGCCACCAGCGGCACGCCGCCCTCGTCCAGGTACAGCGCCCGCACCAGCGCCCCGGTCCGCAGAGTGGACACACTCCCCTCCCGGCTGACCGACACGCTGCCGCAGGAGACCGTCAGGGACAGGATCGACTCCGCCACCACGCCGATCTCCAGCACTTCCCGCACCGTCTGGCGGCGGGTCATGGTCTCACAGAAGCTGGTGAGGTTCAGGGGCTGGGCCTCGTAATCCGTCTCATAGGCGGTGGAGTAGAGGTCGTTCAAGAGGGTCAGCTCCCGCTCCTCCCGCAGCAGCGCCGTCGCGTGGAGGTAGAAGGTCACGGCAATCTGCCGCCCCTCCGGATCGTCCCCGTCAATCTGGAGGTCCGTTCCGGTCAGCTGCAGCTGTACGAAGGCCGAGGCCCCCTCCTGGGCTCCCTCCACCTCCATGATCTGGGAGAAGGGCAGCTCCACAGAGGTGGAACTGCAGCGCCCCTCCGCCGTCCGGTACAGCAGCGTCACGGAAAAAACGCCCTTGAAGATCAGCTTGCTGCCCACAATCTTGGCCTCCGTCACCGAGCTGCACACCTGGTTGGTCAGCAGCTCCGCGGCGCCCTCCCGGCCCGGAGACAAGTTCATCTCCTCCGTAAAGGTAAAATCCTTCTCCGCGATGTGGGTCAGCAGGATGGCCCGCTGCTGCTCCTGCCGCTTTTCTACCGCCAAGCCCTCCGCTCCCTCCAGGTCCGTGCAGAAGTTCAAGGCCGCCTTCTGGTAGCCCACCAGATGGGTCACCAGCTTGCAGTGGGTAAAGATCTTTCTGGGGTTCAGCATCCTGGTCTCCAGAAATTCCGGCTCAATGTCCGCCGTCAGGCACGTGCAGCCCGACAGGCCCCGGCCGTCGCCCTCTACGGTAAAGGGCATGGCAAACTCTAGCGTGCGAATTCCGCTCTCTCCATCCGGAGTATAGAGCACAGTGACCCGCACATTTCCGGAGAGTTCCGCCTTGCCGTCCCGCAGCTCCCGGCTGTGTATGTAGACCTTCCCATCCGTCTCAATAATGCGGGCGATATCTGGGCAGTAGTCCGGTACGATGGTCTCCGCCGTCTCTTCCTGGGTCAGCACCAGCTCGCCGCCTGTCTCATAGGCGTCCAAACACGCCCGTTTCAATTCCAGTTCCATGAGGGTTCCCTTCCTTTCCCGGCAGTTCATGTCCCATCCTATGAACCGCCCGGACCGGTTATGCCTTCACGTGGAACAATTTCCGCAGGATGCCCCGCAGTGCCTTCGGGGATTTCCAAACCACAATGTTCATACTGCTCCTCCTTTCCGCCCGCCGGTCTCAGGCAGGCTCAGCGCCGGCAGCAGGCACAGCCGCAGGCAATCAGCAAAAAGGCCACCAAAAACATCAGGAACCCCACAGGAAAGATGATCGCAATCAAGATTCCCGCGCCCAGGGCCGCCGCACAGATTCCCAGAATCCGGCACCCTCCGCCTCGATACATACGCTGCACCTCCCCTCGTCTGTTCCAGTATATCCCTCCGGGGCTGTCCGGGTTCCTGGTCATCCGCCCCTCTTCTACCATTGCACAAAACAAATATTTTGTTTAATATTTTCCGTAAACACATGGACCGCCACCTAGACGGTCCATGTGCTTGCCCTATTTTTTGTTTTCCTGCCAATCCTTCAGGGATTTCAGCTCCTCGTGAAGCCGCAGATAGCTGTTGTGACGGCTTCGCTGGATTTCCCCGCGCTTCAGCGCCTCCAGCACCGCGCAGCCCTTTTCCTTTGTATGGCTGCACCCCACGAAACGGCATTGGTCCAGATACGGCGCAAACTCCCGGAAGAGCTCCGGCAGATGGCGCTTCAGTTCCAGGTCCAGCTCCTCCGTCTCAAAGGAGGAGAACCCCGGCGAATCCATCACCTCCGCGCCGCAGCTGAGGCGGTAAAGCTCCACATGGCGGGTGGTATGGCGGCCCCGGCCCAGGGCGCCGCTGACCTCCCCCACCGGCAGCCGGAACTCCGGGTCCAAGGCGTTGAGAATACTGGACTTCCCCACGCCGGAGTTCCCCGTGAACGCGGACAGCTTCCCGGCGATGAGGGACCTCAGCGCCTCCATTCCCTCCCCGGTCTCCGCACTGACCCGGAGGACCTGAAATCCGGCGGCGTGGTAAATCTCATAGAGGTCCTCCGCTGGGTCCAGGTCGCACTTGTTCAGGAGAACCATCACTTCGCAGTTCTTCAAGGCGGCGATGGCCGCCACCCGGTCAATGAGAAAGGGGTCCGTCCTGGGGATGGCGCCGGAGGCAATCACCACCAGCTGGTCAATATTGGCCACAGCGGGCCTGGTAAAGGCATTCCGGCGGGGCAGGATCTTCTCCACGAATCCCTCGCCGTTTCCCAGCTCCCGGACCTCCACCTGGTCCCCCACCAGAGGGGAGATCCCCTCCTTGCGGAACTTCCCTCGGGCGCGGCAGGTCAGCACCTCGCTGCCGCCCATGTCCACATAGTAGAAGCCGCTGAGGGCCTTTTGAATCCGTCCCTCACTCATTGTTTCCGTCAACGGTGATGATCTGGTCATAGATCAGCTCATCGTCCAGGTAGGCCTGAATCCGGGTTTCCCCGTTGGCGTAGACCACGTAGGGGTATCCGTTGGACGTGCAGATGATGGTGTCCTGGAAGATCAGCTCGCCGTCCTGGTAAATCTTCAGATAACCGCTCTCCTTATTGGTGGGCAGGTCAAAGGTCACCGTGTCCGAGTGCTGCGCACCGCTGTTTTCCGGCCCCTTGCTGACCTTGAAGTTGACCTTGGTGCCCTCCGGCACATCGCTGTCGGCGGCGGGGTCCTGTTCCACCACCATGCCAACAGGCTGGTCGCTGAACACTTCCTCCACCTCGCCCCGCTCCAGTCCCATCGTCGCAAGCTGGTTCAAAACGCCTTCCAGCTGCAAGCCTGTAAAGGGAGGGACTTTCACAGATCGCGGCCCATTGCTGACCACCAGGACAATGGTATCTCCCCGGTTGAGAGGCTCTCCTTCCGCCGGGCTGGTGGAGATGATGCTTCCCTTCTCCACCTCGTCGTTGAAGACCCACTCCTCCTCCGGAGGCTCCACGATCTCCAGCTCATACCGCTCCATCAGATCCTTCAGCATGGCCTTTGCGTAGGGGATGCTCCGGTTCGTCACATCCAGCATCTGTCCTTGGTCCACGCCAGCGCTGACCCAGACGGTGATCTTCAGGTTCCCTCCCTTGAGGATCGTCCCCTCTTCCGGCTCCTGCCGGACAATGAGTCCCTTGTCATCGTCTGTGTCGCTGTATACTACCTCATTAGAGACCTCGATCTCAAAGACCTCTTTGATCCCCTCCAGCTCCCGGGCCTCCTCTACCGTCATGCCGGTCAGCCGCTTCACGGTATAGGAGTCCGTCTGCTGGCCTCCATCAAAGGTCCCTACAATGGAGCGAATGAAGGTGAACGCCAGGGCCACCGCCAGCAGCACCGCCACAATCACCAGCGCGGTCTGCTTACTGTTTCGGCGGGAGGGAGCGTAGTCATCGTAATCATCGTCATAGTCCCGGCGATACTCCCGCTCCCGGCTGGCGGAAGAGGTCCGGATGGGTCCCGTCCGGTGGCCGCCTGCCGCGCCGTCCCGGGCGGCGGAGATCCGCAGGGGCCGGGTGGGTTCGTCCTCGTCGCTGGGCCGCAGGTCGGACAGCTCAAAGTCCAGACTGGCGCCGGGATTCTTCCGGAAGGACTCCAGGTCCGCAATCATGGCCTCGGCGTCCGGATAGCGCTTGTCCAGATCCGGCGCCATTGCCTTCATACAGATCAGCTCCAGCTGCTCCGGGATGTCGGGATTCACCTCTCTGGGCGCCAAGGGGATGGAACTCAAATGCTGGATGGCCACCGACACGGCGGAGTCCCCTTCAAAGGGCAGCCGGCCGGTAAGCATCTCATAGAGCACCACGCCGGCAGAGTACAGGTCGCTGCGGGCGCCGGTACGGTCTCCCCTGGCCTGCTCCGGAGAGATATAATGTACGGAGCCCAAGGCCTCCTGGGTCAAGGTCTGGGCGGCATTTTCCAGGCACGCAATGCCGAAATCGGCCACCTTGACGCTGCCGTCCCGCAGCACCATGATGTTCTGGGGCTTGATGTCCCGGTGGACAATCCCCCGGCTGTGGGCGTGGGAGAGCCCCCGGATAATCTGGGTGATGAAGTGCAGCGTCTCCCGCCAGTTCAGCTGACCCCGCTTCTCCATATACTGCTTCAACGTGATGCCGTCAATCAGCTCCATGACGATATACTCCATATCGCCGCCGCGGCTGACATCATAGACGGAGACAATATTGGGGTGAGAGAGCTGGGCGACGGCCTGGGACTCCGCGTTGAACCGGCGGCGGAAGTCGTCGTCCTGGGCCAGGTCCGACTTGAGGATTTTTACCGCCACCAAACGGTTGAGCCGGTGGCATTTGGCCTTGTAGACCACCGCCATCCCCCCGGTGCCGATGCGTTCCAGGATTTCATAGCGGTTATCCAACATTTTTCCGATGTATTGATCCATAAAACGCTCCCTCCTTTACGCCTTCCGCATGAGCACGGCGGTCACATTGTCCGGCGCGCCCTGCTTTTTGGCGATCTCCAGCAGCCGTCCCAGGCAGGCCTCTTCCCCGGCGCTGTGGAGCACCTCATCCAGCATCTCCTGGTCCGTGACCGTGTTCACCAGTCCGTCGGTACACAGCAGGAGAAACTCCCCCGCCTCCATGGGGCAGAGGTAGCCGTCACACTGGGCGTCGGCGTCAGGACCCAGCGCCCGGGTGATCAGATTGCGGCTGGGGTGGCGGCGGGCCTCCTCGGCGGTGATGTCTCCCCGGTCCACCATCCGCTCTACCAGGGAGTGATCCTTGGTGATCCGGGTGATGCGCTCCGGCGTGATGCGATAGGCCCGGCTGTCCCCCACATTGGTGATGACGGCGCCGCCGGCATAGGACACGGCAGCCACCAGGGTGGTGCCCATGTTCTGGTAGGCCTCCGACTCTGCGGCGGCCTTCCGGATCGCCTGGTTGGCCATAGACACGGCATAGGACGAGGCCTCCAGCAGCTCCTCCTGGCTCATATCGGGCTTCAAGACCCGCTCCAGTTCCGCAGTGAAGGTCTCCGTCGCAATGGTGCTGGCCAGCTTGCCGCCGGCCGCGCCGCCCATCCCGTCGCACACCACACAGATGGTATGACCCTCACACTCCCGGATCAGGTAGGAATCCTGATTCTCCCTGCGGACCAATCCAATATCTGTCACCCCGCAAACATACATCCCAGCCGCCCCTTTCTCTTCTTCCATGGCCCTCCGGCGGAGCTGTCCGCAGGAGGCGTCAATATCTCCGCCCAGGCGCCGCCGCACTGTGGCGGTGACCCCGTGGGATTCCAGCCTCTTTTGAAACGCCGCCGTCCGGCGGGAGGGCCGGAATGGGCTCTCCGCCACTTCATTCAGCGGAATCAGATTCACGTGTCCCGGCATCCCCCGCAGCTTTTTCGCGATCAGGTCCGCCTGCCAGTCGTGGTCGTTGACGCCGTCAATCATCGCATATTCAAAGGAGATCCGCCGCCCGGTCTTCCGAAAATACTCATGGCAGGCCGCAAACAGCTCCTCCACATCATAAGCCCGGTTTACCGGCATGATCCTCGAGCGGGTCTCGCTTTCCGGCGCGTGGAGGGACACCGACAGCGTCAGCTGCAGTTCCGCCTCCGCCAGACGGCGGATGCCGGGAATCAAGCCGCAGGTGGACAGGGAGATGTGCCGCATCCCGATGTTTACGCCGTCCGGGTGATTCACCAGCTCCAAAAACCGCAGAACCGTGTCCAGATTGTCCAGCGGCTCCCCGATACCCATCAGCACAATGTTGGAAACCGGCGCTTCGGCGTCCAGCTGGGTAAAAAGCACCTGGTCCAGCATCTCTGACGCCGTCAGGTCCCGGACCTTTCCCGCAACGGTGGAGGCGCAGAAGGCGCAGCCCATCCGGCACCCCACCTGGGAGGAGATACATACGGTATTGCCGTGGTGGTACCGCATCAGCACGGACTCCACGCAGTTGCCGTCCTCCAGCTCCCAGAGGTATTTGATGGTACCGTCCTCCGCCGACACCTGCCTGCGGGCCACCTTGGGCACCGTGATATGGCACCGCTCCCTGAGCTTTTCCCGCAGAGACTTGGAGAGGTTCGTCATCTCCTCCAGGGACGTCACGCCCTTGTGAAGCCAGGAGAACACCTGACGGCCCCGAAAGGCGGGCTCCCCCATGGAGCGGAGCAGCTCCGTGATCTCCTCCAGGGTCATGGATTTCAAATCAACCATAGGCGTTCCTCACGCGTGCCGCGTCATGCGGCAGATGTAAAAGCCGTCCGTACCGTGGCGCTGCGGCCACAGCGTCACTTCTCCGCCGCAGGCCCCAACCGGGCCCGGCACGGTAAACGGCGACAGGGCAAACTCCGGGTGCTCCGCCAGGAACCCCCCGGTGACCTCCTGGTTCTCCTCCGGCAGAATCGTGCAGGTGGAGTAGACCAAAACGCCGCCGGGCCGCACGTAACGGGAGGCGTTGTCCAGAATCGCCCGCTGAATCACCGGCAGGGCGAAGAGGTCGTTGGGGCGCTTGTAGCGCACATCCGGCTTCTTTCGAATAATGCCCAGCCCGGAACAGGGCACATCCGCCAGCACCACATCGAACCGGGATTCCCACTCCGGACGGAAGCTCTTCCCGTCCGCAGAGACGGTCTCCACGCAGGTCAAGCCCAGCCGGACCGCCCCGTCCTCCACCCGGCGGAGCTTGTTCTTGTGGAGGTCGCAGGCCAGGATCTCCCCCTGGTCCCCCATCTGGATCGCCGCGGCAAAGGACTTCCCGCCCGGAGCGGAACAGACGTCCAGCACCAAGTCCCGGGGCTTAACCCCTGCGGCCAGCACCATGAGCCGGGCCGCAGGGTCCTGAATATAGAAGGCGCCCACCTGGAAAATCTCCAGCTGCTCCAGTCCCCCGGTTTTGGTCAGCAGCAGGCAGTCCGGAAGCCAGGGATGGACCTCCACTCCAACACCCGCCTCCTCCAGGGCCTCCCGAAGGGTGGCTTCCGTCACCTTGCAGGTATTCACCTGGGCGGCCGTGGGAGGCTGGCTGTTGCTGCACCGGAGGAAGTCCTCCGCCTCCTCCCGGCCCAGCAGCGTGAGCAGCCGCTTCACCAGCCACCTGGGGTGGCTGTAGCGGACCGAGAGCGCCTTCACCGCATCCTGCTCCGGGAGGGCCGGCAGCGCTTTCTTGTTCAGGGCCAGTTTCCGCAGCACCGCGTTGACCAGGCCCGCCGCCTGTTCCCGCTGGAACCGCTTCGCCAGCTCCACAGAGGTATTGACTGCGGCGCTGACGGGGACCTTGTCCAAAAACAGGATCTGATAGGCGCCAATCCGCAGAATATCCAGCAACGGCGGCTGGAGATGATCCAGCCGCTGGGTACAGAAGTTCTCCAAATAAAAGTCCAGCAGCAGCTGATTTTGCAGGACGCCGTACACAATCCGGCTGCACAGCGCCGCGTCCTGGCGGTCCAAACCGTCCCGGCGCAGCTGGGCCTGCAGCGCCGCGTCGGCCCAGGCGCCCTTGGTCCGGCAGCTGATGAGTACCCGCAGGGCAGTCTCACGGCTCATGAGCGGCGTCCTCCCCTCCGGTCACTCCGGCTCGCGAAGATCAGCACATACCGCAGCAGCTGCAGCAACGACATCAGCAGCGCCGCCACATAGGTCATCGCCGCCGCCCGCAGGACCCTCCTGGCCCCCGTCAGCTCCTCGCCGTCCAGCAGCCCCTGCCCATCAATGGTCTCCAAGGCCCGGCGGGAGGCGTCGAACTCCACCGGCAGCGTCACCAGCTGGAAGAGCGTCGTCAAAGAAAACAGCACGATCCCCACGAAAAACAGCGCCTGGCTGTACAGCACCATCCCCAGCAGCAGCAGAATGAAGGAGAACCGGGAACCGAACTGCGTGGCCGGAATGATGGCGCTCCGTATCCGGATGGGTCCATAGCCCACGGCATACTGCACTGCGTGACCCGCCTCATGGCAGGCCACGCCCACCGCCGCCACCGTAGGCGCGCCATAGACCTCCTCGGAGAGGTAGATGGTGTTGTCCCTGGGGTCGTAGTGGTCCGTCAGCTTCCCCCGGCAGGTCCGGATGGGCACATCATAGACGCCATGGGCCCGCAGCACCGCCTCCGCCGCCTGGGCTCCGGTGAGACGGCGGCGGTTGGTCACGCCGCTGTAGCGCCGGAAGTTCCCGCTGACCTGAGCCTGGGCCCAGAGGGACAGCAGCAGCACCGGGATCAGCAAAATGCAGTAGATGTTGTTGGCCAGGAAATCTCCATAGCCGCCATAGTAAGTTGGATACATAAAACGCCTCGCCTCAAAGTGTAATTGGATGCCCCAGCAAGTAGGCCGCCGCGGACATCCGCTTGCCGCCCTCCGCCTGAAGCTCCGTAATCCATAGACTTCGTCTGTCGCCGCAGGCCACCTCAATGCCCTGCTTCCCGGCGGAAAGCACCGTGCCGGGGGCCTGGTCCGTCTCGCGGCCCGGCGCCGTCCGGTAGAGCTTGAAGCGATTCCCCGCCAGCTCTGCGGAGGCGCAGGGCCAGGGAATCAGCCCCCGCACCTGGCAGCTGATCTCCCGGGCGGACCGGGTCCAGTCCACCGGGGACATCTCCCTGCTCAGCTTGGACGCATAGCTCTGCCGGGCGTGGTCCTGGGGCGTCCGGCCGGCGGTTCCGCGTTCCAGAGCCCTGACCGCCTCCGACAGGGCCTCCGCCCCCAGCTTCGCCAGCCGCCCGGTCAGGGCCTCGGCGTCCTCCGTCTCCCCAATCGGGGTGGTTTTTTGCAGAATAATGTCCCCGGTGTCCAATTCCTGGGCCATATACTGAATGGTGACGCCGGTCTCCGCCTCTCCATCCAAAATGGCCCAGTTGATGGGCGCCGCGCCCCGGTATTTGGGCAGCAACGAAGAGTGGACATTGATCGCGCCATAGGGCGCCGCCCTCAGGATCTCCTCCGGCAAAATCCTGCCATAGGCCGCCACCACAATCAGCTCCGGCGCCAGCTCCCCCACGGCGGCGATGGTCTCCGGCTCCCGCATCCGCTCCGGCTGGTACACGGGCAGAGACTGTGACAACGCATATTTCTTTACAGGGGAGAAGGTCACCTTATTGCGGTTCCGGGGCTTGTCCGGCTGGGTAAACACCCCGCAGACACTGTGCCCATCCTCCACCAGACGTTGCAGGGAGACGGCCGCAAAGGGCGGCGTTCCCATAAACAGAATGCGCATACTCACTCCTCCGAATCTTCCTCGTCCTCAAGGTATTCCTTCAGCTCCTCCTCGGAGAGGAAATGGTCGATGTGCTCGGTGTACATATGGCCGTCCAGATGCTCCAGCTCGTGGCAGAAGGCCCGCGCCGTCAGTCCTGAGCGCTCCAGCTCAAACCACACTCCGTTCCGGTCCTGGGCACGCACCTTCACGGTCTCCGGCCGGGTGACGATCCCCCACTTGCCGGGAACGCTGAGACAGCCCTCCAGGCCGCTCTGCTCCCCGCTCTGGGACACAATCTCCGGGTTGATGAGCTCCAAGTAGACCTCAGTCTCCTCATCCAGCACCAGACACACCCGGCGGAGCACGCCCACCTGAGGCGCCGCCAGACCGGCCCCGTTGGCCTCGTCCAGCGTCTCCGCCATATCGTCCAGCAGGATATGGAGCCGGCGGTTAAAGGCGTCCACCGGGCGGCAGACCTTGGTCAGGCACTCCTCGCCCTGTTCTACAATCTTTCGCAATGCCATGGTTTTCCTCCCCGACCGCCTCACTCCAGGGTGTTGCAGTCTACAAAAATATTCGTTCCCCGGTGGGCGCGTTCCCCGGCAAAGGCCCGCAGCAGCCAGCTGACACGCTCCCGGGCCGCCTTGTCGTTGCGGCTCACCAGCAGCACCCGGTAGCGGTAGCGGTTGTTCACCTTCAGCACCGGCGCCGGCGCGGGTCCCAGGACCTCCGGCTGGCTCTCCGCCAGCTCCGGCAGGATCTGGAGCAGCGTCTCACGCACCCACAGCGAGGCCCGTAGCACCTGCCCCTCCTCCGTTCCGGAGACGGCGAAGGTAAAGAGGTCCGCAAACGGGGGATACCGCCGCAGCCGCCGCAGGCGGATCTCGTTTTGATAAAACCCCCCATAGTCCTGCCGGGCGGCGCATTGAATGACTTCATTCCCTGGGGTAAAGGTCTGGATCACTGCCCGGCCGGCCCGGTCTCCCCGGCCGGCCCGGCCCACCACCTGGGTCAGCAGACTGAAGGTCCGCTCCGCCGCCCGAAAGTGGTCCACGTACAGCGACAGATCCGCAGACAGCACGCCCACCAGCGTCACCCGCTCAAAATCCAGTCCTTTGGCGACCATCTGCGTCCCCAGGAGAATGGGGATGTTTTCCAGTTCAAACTTTCTGAGAATCGGCTCATGGCCGCCGGAGGCGGTATCCGCGTCCATCCGCAGGATCTCGGTCCCCGGAAACAGCCGGTGCAGCTCCTCCTCCACTTTTTGGGTTCCGGCTCCGATCTGCTTCATGATGCCGCCGCAGCCGGGGCACCGCTCCGGGGCCGGCTCCGAGTAGCCGCAGTAATGGCACATCAGCCGCCCGTTGGCGGAGTGATAGGTCAGGGGCACGCTGCACCTTCGGCACTCCGGAACAGCGCCGCACTCTCCGCAGAGCACATAGCGGCTGCTGCCCCGGCGGTTCAGGAAGAGAATGCTCTGCTCTCCCCGCTCCAGGTTCCGCGCCAATTCCTGCCGCAGCTCCCGGCCAATCAGGCCTGCGTTGCCCGCCCGAAGCTCCTCCCGGAGGTCCGCGATGGTCACCTGCGGGAGATTCCCCTCGTTGTACCGCCGCCGGAGAAGGACTTTATGGTAGATTCCCTCCTCCGCGGCCCAGGCCGTCTCCACCGCCGGGGTGGCAGAGCCCAGCACCAGCAAAGCCCGCTCCCTGGCGCAGAGGTACTTCGCGATCTCCCGGGTATGATACCGGGGCGGGTTCTCCGACTGATAGCTGCTCTCCTGCTCCTCATCCAGAATCACCGCGCCCAGATGTCTTAAGGGCGCAAATATGGCCGAGCGGGTCCCCAGCACCACCTGGACCTCTCCCCGGCGAATCCGTTTCCACTGGTCGTAGCGCTCCGTCATTCGGAGGGAACTGTGGAGCATGGCCACCTGGGAGCCAAAACAGGCGGAAAATTTCCGCATCATCTGCGGCGTCAGCACAATCTCCGGCACCAGCACCATGGCGGTCTTCCCCCGGGAAAGCACCTCCCGCACCAGGTGCAGGTAGATCTGGGTCTTTCCGCTTCCGGTAACGCCGTGGAGCAGCACCGCCTCCGGCTTTCCGGTCCGTGTCAGCTCCACCATTTGGTCAAAGGCCGCCTGCTGCTCCGGGTTCAGCGTCCCGGGGCCCTCCTGTTCCACCGCTTCCAGAACGGGGACACGCAAGACCTCCTCCTCCGTAAAGGTCACCACCCCGGCCTTTTCCAGGCCGCGCAGCGCCTGGAGGGAAACGCCGGTAAAATAGTGAAGGTCCGCCGCCGAGGTCCGCCCCGCCGAGGCCAGCAGCCGCACCGCCTCATACCGCTGGGACGCGGAACGCCGCTTCGGCTCTGTCAGCGCCAGAGCCTCCTCCGCGCTGACCGCCAGCTCCACCATCCGGTGGGTCTTATCGCTGATCCGCCGCTTGGCGGCCGTCTCACAGACCACAACCCCCGCCTTTTCCAGCGCCCACAGGGTGGTCTCCACCCCCTCGCCGCAGGCGGCCCGGAGGGTCTCCAGATCGGCGCTTCCGCCGGCGCCGTACAGTGTGTCCAGCACCGGAAGGGCCCGCCGGACGGAGGCGGCCATCCCATCCGCCGTCAGCCGGTCCAGATTGGGATCTTGCAGCCGCCAGCTCTCCCGCAGGGAATACCAGAGTCCCGCCGGCAAAATGGCCTTCACCGCTTCATAGAGCGTACAGAAGTACCGTTGGCGCATCCACAGCGCCAGCGCGATGTCCTCCTGATCCAGCACCGGCTCCGGGTCCAGCACCGAGGATAGGGGCTTCAGTCCCTTGCGCCGCTCCCCCTTTTCCCGGGCCAGGATGATCCCATCCGTGGTCCGGTTTCCCCGGCCAAAGGGCACGCTCACCCGGGCCCCCGGCAGCGCCGCCTCCAGCCATAGGTCCGGCACCAGGTAGTCATAGGGTTTATCAATGGAATAGGGCGCGGCGCCGACCGCGACTTTTACAATAACAGCGGTCTCCATGCCTCGCCCCTCCTCTGTCTCACGGGTTCTCTGCGGTCTGATCCTGGCTGGCCGCGCCCAGCCGCCCGTTTGCCACCTCATTGATGGCAATGGTCACCGGCTTTTCCATCAGGTGCTCTCCGGTCTCATCGGCCACCTCGGCAATCTGACGGGCCCGACGGGCCACCACGTTTACCAGCATGTAGCGGTTGGGCACCACGCTGGTCAGCTTGTTCATCGCGGGATAAAGCATCATAATGATCTACTTCCATTCTGCCATATTTCGGCCATATTTTTTGTCATATTGGGGACCAAACGGTTCATTTTCCGTTGATAATCTCCATGCGCTCCTGGGGCTTGCAGTGCTCGGCGGTCATGATGGCCTCCAGCTCCTTCACCGCGTTTTCCACCGTGTCGTTGATGACAAAGTAGTCATAGGTGTGAGCGGTCTGGACCTCCACCTTGGCCCGCAGGAGCCGCTTCTGGATCTTCTCCTCACTGTCGGTGCCCCGGTCTGTCAGCCGGCGCTCCAACTCGTCCCAGCTGGGCGGCGCGATGAAAATCCGCACGGCCTCAGGCATCTTCTGGGACACCTGCAGGGCCCCCTGAATCTCAATATCCAGGATCACGTCCCGCCCCTGGTTCATCGCTTTGTAGACATACTCCCGGGGAGTGCCATAGAAGTTGCCCACAAACTCGGCATACTCCAGGAACTCATCCCGCGCGATCCACTCCTGGAAGGTCTCCACATCCAGAAAGCGGTAGTGAATGCCGTCGATCTCCCCCGGCCTCGCCGGACGCGTGGTGGCGGACACGGAGAAAAAGAGATCGCTCCGGCGCTCCAGGAGGGCTTTCAACACGGTACTCTTGCCGACCCCGGACGGGCCGGAGACAATAAAAGTTCTTCCTTTTACCATGGCTGCGATTCCTTCCACTCATAAGATGTTATTGGGACGAGAGCTCTGTCGCGATATAGCCAAAACGGGCAAAGCCCGCTGGCACATATAAATGTGCTGTGTTCTGCCTATGAAGTCCAACGGCCGTTTTACAGAAGCCCCAGAGGTGAAAAGAGAAGCCATTGCTTCTTTTCAACCGCGGTGACGATATCACAGTCCATTCTGTCAAGGATTATCCCATCATACCGCTTCTGTCGTCTCCCTCCAGGGGGGCCAGCGGTGTCTCCTCCGGCGTAAAGCGCTCCGGGGGCAGCGCCGACAGCACCACGTGGTCGCTGTCCATAATGAAAATGGCCGCGGTCTTCCGGCCATAGGTGGCGTCAATCAGCATCCCCCGCTCCCGGCTCTCCTGCACCATCCTCTTGATGGGGGCGGAGTCCGGACTGACGATGGCCACCACCCGTTCCCGGGTCACCAGGTTTCCAAATCCGATATTGATAAATTCCATGATTCCTCTTGATCGGCTATGTCCTTTGCCTTCCGGTCCATCGCGGAACAGGTTCTCCTGCGCGTTCCAGGTGCCGGGAGGTCACTCAATGTTCTGCACCTGCTCGCGCATCTTTTCCACCTCGGCCTTCAGGCCCACCACCACCTGGGCGATGGCCACGTCGCCGCACTTGGAGCCAATGGTATTGGATTCCCGGTTGACCTCCTGGATCAGGAAATCCATCTTTCGGCCCATGGGCTCGTCGGCGCTCAGCATACTCCGCAGCTGGGCCACATGGCTCCGCAGCCGCACCGTCTCCTCGTCCACGGCCACCTTATCTGCATAAATCGCGGCCTCGGTCAGAATCCTCTGCTCATCCACAGAGGTGCTCTGGAGAACCTCCTGCATCCGGGCAGTGAGCTTGGCGCGGTACTCGGCCACCGTCTCCGGGGACCGGGCCTCCACCTGAGCGGTGTAGCGCTCAATCTGCCGCAGCCGGCCCTCGATGTCCTCCGCCAGCTTCTCTCCTTCCACAGCCCGCATGGCGCTGTGGGCCGCCAGCGCCTCGTCCAGCACCGCGCAGAGATCCCTGCTGACCGTCTCCAGGTCCTCGTCGGCCTTCGTCACCGTCAGCACATCCGGAAACCGGGCCAATATCTCCGGCGTCACCCGGTAAGCCGTGGGGCCGCAGACCTCCGCCAGTTCATTCAGAGCCGCGGCATACTGGGCCGCCAGCTCCCGGTTCACAGCCACCTTGGCCACATCTGCGGCGGAGGCGTCTACGGTGATGAACACATCCACCTTCCCCCGGGAGACCGCGCGCTGCACACGCTGCTTCACCGCATCCTCCGCGAAGGCATACATCCGGGGCATCTTCACCGCGCAGTCCAAATACCGGTTATTGACGGACCGGACCTCCACGGTGATGTCCCGCCGGTTCAGGGTCTCCCTCGCCCGGCCATAGCCGGTCATACTCTTAATCATCGAATCATCTCCCTCCTCAGCAGCAGAAGACCCAGCCGCCGCTGCTGATGATCGCATAGCTGCAGCACAGGGGCAGGCACAGGTTTCCGCCGCACAGGTCCGTACCGAACTGGCCCCCGCCGGGCCGGTAGACCCGCCGGGTGCCGTTTTCCATGAAATCCAGGGCCTGCCGGTACTCCTGGCTGCCAGGGTCCATCTGGCAGGCGGTCTCGTAGTACCGCTTGGCCTCGTCAGCCCAGCCCCGGCGGTAGCACACCGCCCCGCGCAAAAAATTCCACTCCGCGTTGTGGTCACTGTAGTTGGCCAGCAGCGCCTCGGCCCGGGTGAGGTTTCCGGTTTGAATGGCAATCCTGACCTGCTGGAGGACAGAGGAGGTACTCTGCCCACCGCCGTAGTACTGCTGCTGCTGATAATAGCCCGGCCGGGGCTGCGCGGCGCCGCCTCCGGCTCCGCGCCGGCGGTTGATCTCCTCATAGGCGGCATTGATCTCTTTCATCTTCTCCTGAGCCAGATCCGCCAGGGGATTGTCGTGGTAGTTGTCCGGATGATACTTACGGGCCAGCTCTCGATATGCCTTTTTGATCTCCTCGTCGGAGGCGCTCTCCGACACGCCCAGGGTCAGATAAGGGTCATTCATATGGCACCTTCTTCGGTTTCTTTCTCTATTCCGCGCCGCTGGGCACGGAAGGTTCCATCCAATACGGCCTTTCCCACTTGAAAGAGGCCCGTGTAAATGGTTTTTTCCAGCAGGGGCCTCCACACGCCGAACTCCCACAGCTCAAAAGCCGCGGCCATGGCGTGAATGGAGTGGTCCAAGGTCGCGGCAAAAGCCTGCCGCGCCTCCGGGGTCCACCGGCCGTCCCGGATTCCATAGCGCAGAGCCACAGGGTTGTAGCCCCCGGTCTCTGCGTCCTGGCGGAGATCGTCCGCCGCGTCGATCAGATACACCCACCGGCCCAGATGGTACAGCAGCTGCTCCAGCACCCGCCGCCGGATGGGGTCCTCCGTCTCCCCGGCGGCACAGGCCAGGAGGGATGCGAAGCAGTCCGCCGCCCGGTCCATGGAATCGCACTGTTCTTGCTCCAGAGCCTGAAGCTCCGTCAGCTTCTCCCGCACCGTCCGCTCAAAGGCCGGGCGCAGCGCCGCGGCCCGGCGGCAGGCCGGTTCCAGGACGCCGCCGGCGGCCCGGTACTTCAGGCCCCGGAGCGTCCCGTGGTCCTCCACGGCATCCCGCAGCTGCCAATAGGCCAGAATTACACTCTCGTCTGCCGCCAGCTCCAGCGCCCTTCCTCCCCCAAAAAAGTCCCGCCCATGGACAGGATGGAGCACGCACCTCCCATGGCTCACCGCCTCCTCCCCATCGGAGAGGAGAATGGCCAGATAGGTGAAATCATAGTTCAGGATCATCTGGGCCGCCGGACCATACCGGCTGCCCAGGACATGGCACAGTCCGCAGTACATCCGGCGGAACCGCGCCGCCTCCTCCGCAGGCAGTTCCTGCAGAGAAGGTCTCACGTAGCCAAACATTCCTCAGAACAGCCGCACAATGGTGAAGGTCAGTCCTCCCCGGTCCCGAAGGCGGCGGTCATAGCGGATCGCCAGCAGAATCCCCAGGACAAAGCCTGCTCCGGCGGCGGCGTACTGAACCCCCACAGCGGCACCCAGGAAAAAGGCCGCCAGGTATCCCAGCAGGAACAGGGCCACCGGAATGGCGTATACCAGCACCACAATGCCCAGCATCTTCCGGGTGCTGCTCTCCACTACCACCTTCTGCCCCGGCCGCGCGCCGATGGGATTGGAGGCCCGGGCGTGGACCGCCGCGCCGCTGACGCCGCAGCCGGCGCACTCCTCGCAGTCATGTCCGCAGGCGGACTTGCGGGGCACGGAGACCTCCGCGTACTCCGGGCTTAAAATCCGTTCCACCGTTGCAATCTGGGTCATATGGTTCCTCCTACTCCTCTAAGTCATCATCGGGCTCCGGCGCGGTCTCCTCCTGAATGGTCACCTGTACCTGATAGGTGCCGGAGACGCCCACGTCGCCGGGGGTATTCACCTCCACCACGGCGGGCACATTGTAGGTGCCGGAGGCCCCGGAGTAGCTGCTCAGGTCCGCCGTGACCGTGATATCCTCCCCGGTGACGGCGGCCACATCCTCGGCGGTGCCGAAAATGCTCACATTCAGGCTTCCCGTCAGGATGGTCACCTGCTTGCCGCTGGGGGCGTTGATATGCTGGAAGCGCTCTGTGGTCACGTGGGCGCGCTCCAGATCCGCGAAGTCAATCTCCAATGTCGCCCGGGTCACGCCGCTGAGGTTCTCGCAGCCCTCGGGCACGATGATGGAGAAGGTATGGCGCTTGACGTCGCTGCTGTACAGGTCCATCAGATCCAGCTTGCCCAGGGTGATGCTGTTAATTCCCCTCAGCAGCCCCGCCTCGCCGGAGACCGCGATGATACCCGGCCGGATCACATAGTCCAGGTTGTCCTCCCGCAGGCCGGGATACTCCTGGAAGTCCACTTCCAATTCCAGGTCCTTGGTGACGTACACAAAGAGAGAGGCCTGAATCGTCTGTACCGTGGGATGAATCCCGGTGCCGTCCAGCAGCTGGTTGTTCTCGCCATAGTACTGGAAGGACAGGGACTGGGAGATACTCTCCACCGCGTTCTCCCCGATGTCCAGGGTCACCTTAACGTAGCTGACCGGGTCGATGTCCTCTGACTGTCCCCGGATCTCCAGGGTGGTCTGGGACAGCTGGGGCTGTCCGGCAGAGTAGCCCTCGGCCACATTGCCCACCAGATCGCAGATCACGTCCACCGTCCGGTTGTTCAGCTCGCTGATATTGACTGTGGCACTGGTGATGCTGCGCTCTTTAATCATATTGGAGGAAAATCTCCGGTCCAGGAAGCTGGACTGATAGGAGATACTCTGAATGCCGGCGCTCTCCACCTTCGAGAGGTCCACCACGACCCGGACATCCTCCGGGTCCAGGTGCATCAGCTGGAAGCGGGAGCCCGTCAGCGTCAGGTCCACGGTCTCGCTGCTGCCCTCGGCCAGCAGCATCAGCCCCCGGTCGGCCAGGCCGGACTCCCCAATATACGTGATCGGAATTCCAGTGAGTTCCACCTCCACCTGCCGGGGGCCGCCGTTGTTGCCGAAATTATCCACATAGAGCCACACAGCGGCGGCCATCAGAAGAGCCAGCAGAATATAAACGGCCTTGCGCTTCCGCATCCCCTCATTCGGCATCGCCGCCACCTCCGTTCTGCCCGGACCGCAGCAGACCCAGCAGGCTGAAACGCTGCTGCTTGTCCTCCTCGTCCTGCGGAATCAATTCGTTCCGCAGGAGATTTTCCAACGTCTCCGGCTTCAGGTGCCGTTTCAGCATTCCGCCCAGGGCCACAGAGATGGAGCCGGTCTCCTCCGACACGATTACGACCACCGCGTCGGAGTTCTCGCTCATGCCAATGCCGGCCCGGTGACGCATTCCCAGATCCCGGCTCAGGTTCACGTTCTTGCTCAAAGGCAACATACAGCCGGCGGCCAGCACCCGTCCGTCCCGGACGATCACCGCGCCGTCGTGCATTGGCGCCTTGACAAAGAAAATGTTTTTCAGCAGCTCGCTGGAGACTGAGGCGTCCAGCACCGTGCCGCTGCGGGCCATGTCGTCCAGCAGGATCTCCCGCTCGAAGACGATCAGAGCCCCGGTGCGGCTTTGGGACATCTCCGAGGAAGCCAGCACCGTCTGGGAAATTGTCTGCTCCATGGCGCCGCTGACCTCCGCCTTGGCAAAGAAGGCCATGAAGCGGCGGCTGCCCATCTGCTCCAGAATCCGGCGGAGCTCCGGCTGGAACAGGATCACCAGCGCCAGCGCGCCCCAGTCCACCATGCGGCTGATGATGAAGTTGATAGAATAAAGCCTCAGCGCTGAGGACAGCGCCAGCGCCGCCAAAAAGACGACCAGTCCCTTCAGAAGACTTGCGGCCTTGGTACTCTGCACCAGCAAAAACAGGTGGTACAGTAAAAAAGCCATGATGGCGATATCCAGGAAATCCGTAATCTGAAGCATCAGCACGTACCGTCCGGCCGTGGCCAGCAGCTCCGCAAAATTCCATTCCATCCCGGCGTCCTCATCCCTTTCCGCCATTGCACTGATTGTCTTATTATAGTAAATCCGGCAGTCAAATGCAAGGTAAATCAAGGGAAAATTCACGGACTGTTCAGAAAAATCACCCCAGAACCCTGCGGAATCCCTCCAGAGCCTGGAAGATTTCCGCTCCGGTGTTGAAATCGGAAAAGCTCAGGCGCACCGTACCGGTGTCCAGCGTCCCGGCGCTGCGGTGGGCCAGAGGGGCGCAGTGAAGCCCCGTCCGAACGGCCACTCCCTGCCGCGTCAGGGCCTGCCCCAGCTCCTCCACGTCCCGCTCCGCAGGCACCACGGAGAGGACGCCGGCCTGATCCCGCAGGCCGGGCAGGGCATATACGGTCAAGCCGGGCAGCTCCCGCAATCCCTCCGCCATGGTCAGCGCCAGGCGGCGTTCTCTTTGGCAGATGGACTCCAGCCCGCGGCGGCGCACGTAGCGGACGCCCTCCAGAAGCCCCGCGATGCCGGGCATGTTGTGGGTGCCGGCCTCCAGCCGGTCCGGCAGGAAGTCCGGCATCTCCTGCTGGATGGAGAGGCTTCCGGTGCCTCCCTCCAGCAGCGGCTGGACCGGCGCCTTTCCGGCGCACAGCAGCACGCCAGTCCCCTGGGGTCCGTAGAGCCCCTTGTGCCCCGGCATGGCTGCGAAGGCCGCTCCCAGGGCCGTCATATCCACCGGCAGCACGCCCGCCGACTGGGAGAGGTCCAGAATCAGGGGGACCCCTCTGGCCCGGCAGATCGCCGCGATCTCCTCCACAGGCTGGATGAAGCCGAAGACGTTGGAGACATGGTTGCAGATGACCGCGTCCGTGCCGGGTGTCACCAAGCGGTCAAAGGCCTCCGCCACAGCTCCGCGCCGGAACAATGGCGCCGCGGCCACCAGGATCTCCGCCCCCAGGGCGGCCAGGGGCCGGGTGACGGCGTTGTGCTCATAACCGGAAATCACCACCCGCCCGCCGGGGGGAACCAGGCTTTTAATGGCCAAATTCAGCGCGTGGGTGGCGTTCAGCGTGAACACCACGCCCTCCGGATTCTCCAGATGAAACAGTTCCGCCAGCTCCATGCGGCAGGCAAACGCGGTGTCCGCCGCCGCCATGGCCTCCGGATAGCTCCCCCGTCCGGGAGAGCTCATGGTGTCCAGGGCCTTCGCCACAGCGGCGGCAACAGAAGGGGGCTTCTGGAAGGTGGTGGCCGCGCTGTCCAAGTAGATCATACGCGCACCTCCCGATACTCACCGTTCTGGTACAAAAATATTTGAACAGGGTCCAGAGACTCCCTGTGAAGGGCAATCAGTGCCGACGACAGGTCATAGGCCGACACCTGCACAATATAGGCGCAGCCCAGCTCCGTCAGATCCCTGGGGGCCCGGGCAATCCGGCAGCGAACTCCCGCGCGCTCCAGCACCCGCTGCATCCGCTGGGCATAGGTTACGGAGCGGGCTAAGATCAAATAGTGCTCCACAAACACTCCTCCTCTCTACCCAGTTTATGAACCGAGAGAAAAAAGGTGCGGCAAAAGAGGTCCCTCCGAAAGGGGGACCTCCCTGTGAGAACCTGCTATAAATCCTTTTCATGAGCCCCTCCCGGGGAGACGGGCAAATCAGGGCTCCCGGACCTCCACCAGAGCCACCGCGTGAGCGGCCATGCCCTCACCGGTCCCGGTAAATCCCAGGCCCTCCTCCGTGGTGGCCTTCACGTTGACCCGCTCCGGGGAAATGCCCAGGGCGGCGGCCATCTTCTCCGCCATCTGCCGCTTATAGGGGCCCACCTTCGGCGCCTGGGCCAGGAGCGTGGCGTCGATGTTCCCCACGGCGATTCCCCGCTTCTCCAGACGGTGCCCCACCTCCGCCAGCAGCTTCAGGCTGGAGATCCCCTTGTAGGCGGGGTCCGTATCCGGGAACAGCTCTCCAATGTCTCCCAGTCCGGCCGCGCCGCAGAGGGCGTCCATCACCGCGTGGGTCAGCACGTCCGCGTCGGAGTGCCCCAGCAGTCCCTTTTCCCAGGGAATCTCCACGCCCCCCAGCACCAGGGGCCGGCCGGCCGTGATCCGGTGGACGTCATACCCCTGTCCAATCCGCAGTCCGGTCATCGCCGCTCCTTCCTGTCCTGCAAAATGGCCTCTGCCAGCAGGAGGTCCACCGGCGTGGTGATCTTCAGGTTCTCCTCGTCCCCGTCCACCAGGAACACCACCTTCCCCAGCCGCTCCACAGCGGAGCAGTCGTCGGTAATGGGGACGTCCTGTTCCAGGGCCGCCTGGAGCGCGCCTTTCAACAGCGCCGCGTCAAAGACCTGGGGGGTCTGTACCGCCCGCAGCGTCTCCCGGTCCAGCGTCCGCTCCACAGCGCCGCCGTCCCGCACCTGCTTCACCGTGTCCTTCAGAGGCACCGCCGGCGCAGCCGCGCCGCACCGGGACGCCGCGGAGATGACCTCATCAATCATCTCCGGCAGCACCAGGGGCCTGGCGCCGTCCTGCACAGCCAGAAGCTCTGTCTCCGGCGCGGCCTCCAAGGCAGCCAGCAGCACGGAGCGGGCCCGGCTCTCTCCGCCCCGGACCACCTTGCTGCACTTCTCAATTCCATATGTATGGCAGAGCTCCGAGATCGTCAGCAGGTCCTCCTCCCGGCAGGCGATCACAATCTCATCCACCTGTCTGGCCAGCTGGAGGGCTGTCAGCGTCCGCACCAAAACCGGCACCCCATCCAGGGGCTCCAGCAGCTTGTTGACGCCCCCCATCCGGCTGGAACTGCCCGCAGCCGCCACCAGTGCGGTACACCGTGGGCGGCTGCGCTCTTTGTGTTTCTTCCATAATGACAGCATCACGCTCATCCTCTCCTCACTGGGGGACAGGCACCTCCATCATAGCGCGGTCCAGCCGCGACTCGACTGCCTGATATTCCTCGTTCTCCACCAGCACAATCTCTGAAATCATGATTTGCTTCGCGTTATGGAGCATCTTCCGCTCCCCGGTGGACAAGCCACGCATAGAGTCCCGGTACATCAAACCCTTCACCACCCTGGCCACCTGGTAGAGGTCGCCGCTCTTCAGCAATGTCAGATTCTCCTGATACCGTTTATTCCAGTTGGAGTTGCTCTCCACGGACAGAGAGGGAATCGCGCCCAGAAGCTCCTCCACCTCCCGCCTGGAGACAATGGAACGGATGCCGATGGCCCGGCTGTTGGCGGTAGGGATCTTCAAGACCAGACCGCCCACTGGCATTTGAAACACATAATATTCCTTTGTGATTCCCGCGACCTTTTCCTTCACGATATCATGGATGACGCCTGCGCCGTGCATCGGATGCACAACCAGATCCCCTATGCTGAACATGTCCCCTCCATTTCCCTCCGGGCGGCAGACAGGACGCCCTGCAAAAATTTTACAGCCAACGGAATGACCTTCCCCGGCGGACAGACTCTGCCCCAGTCATTTCTGCGATCCGCTCTCTGTAAACTTCTGTTGGCCCACTCTCAATTCGCCGCATTTATTGTCTGTTTTCTCCAGATTTTCCAATTTTCTATGAGATATTATACTGATTTTTTTCCTGTTTTACAAGTCATTTTTACAAAAAATTGAAAATTTTTTTCCAGTGCCGTCCGAAACAGGGAAAAACGGACGGTCCCGAGGGACCGTCCGTGCAGGTAAAAATTCCCAATTTTGAAATAGACCGTCTGTCTGCTCAGCGCTTGTTGGACCGCCGCCAGATGTGCATCTTCTCCGCCTCGGCAATCAGCTCTTCCCGGAACTGAGGATGGGCCAGGGCGATGATGCCCTCCGCCCGCTCCCAGGTGGACCGGCCCTTGACGTTGAACTTTCCGTACTCGGTCACGATCCAGTGGAGGTTCGTGCGGGTGGCGGTGACAACGGAGCCCGTCACCAGTGTGGGGCGAATCCGGGACTTCAGCTGGCCGCTCTTTTTGTCCATGAAGGAGGAGGAGAAGCAGATGAAGCTCTTGCCGCCCTTGGACAGGTAGGCGCCCAGGACAAAGTCCTGCTGGCCGCCGGCGCCGGAGATATGGCGGGTGCCGGAGGACTCGGAGGACACCTGGCCATAAAGGTCCAGGTCCACCGCGCCGTTAATGGAGATAAAGTTGTCAATCTGAGAGATCCGGGCAATGTCGTTGGCAAAGTCCACGGGAACGCAGCAGCACTCCGGATTGTTGTTCAGATAGTCATACAGTTTCTGTGTACCGGCGGCAAAGGCATACACCTGACGGCCCCGGCCAAAGGGCTTGCGCAGACCCGTAATGCGGCCGGCCTCCGCCATATCCACGAAGGCATCCACGTACATCTCCGTGTGAACGCCCAGATCCTTCAAGTCGGAGTCGGCGATCATCTTGCCGATGGTTCCGGGCACGGAGCCAATACCCAGCTGCAGGCAGGCACCGTTGGGGATCTCAGGCACCACCAGATTGGCAATCGCCAGATCCACCTCGGAAGGCGCGGCGGAACCGCCGCCCATCTGATCCATGGCGGGGTGATCCCCCTCCACGATCATATCCACCTGGTCAATGTGGACGCAGTTGTCATATCCGCCGTGGCAGACCGGCATGTTCCGGTTGACCTCCAGAATCAGGGTCTTGGCGTGCTCGCAGACCATCTTGAGGTGGGAGCCGGTTGGGCCGAAGTTGAACCACCCGTGCTGGTCCATGGGGGCCACCTGAATCATGGCCACGTCCACGGTAATGTTGCCGCAGCGGTAGTAGCTGGGCAGCTCGGAATAGCGGATGGGCACGTAATAGGCCAGGCCCTCGTCGATCAGCTTCCGCTCAATGCCGCTCATGTGGACCGAGTTCCAGCTGAAATGGCTGGGGGCATCCGGCACGTCGGCAATGGCCGGACGGTGCAGCAGAATGCCGCCGTGAATGTTCACGTCGGTCAATTCCTCCGAACGGCGGGCCAACGCGGCGTCCAGGGCCACAGGCGTACTGACGCAGAAACCGTAATCCACCCACATGCCGGACTTGACCACCTTGACCGCCTCATCGGCCGTGGTCAATTTTTGTTGATATGCCGCCTGAAAATCCATGGTAGATTCCTCCTCATCATAATAAAAATTGATCACATCTGTCGGGTTCGCAAACACATCCCGTTCTCCTCGCAGGCGCTCCCCGCGCCAGCGCCGGAACGCTCTTTAGAGCCTGTTTAGGATCTCAGCGTGCGGGGATTGGCGAGGGGATTTTTTGTCCAGCAAGGCAAAAAGCCGCCGCAATCCTGGCGGATTGCAAGGGT
>JAAWIL010000238.1 GCA_022796315.1 Oscillibacter sp.
CGCGAGTCCAGCGAAGCGAGTCGCGTGGGGAGAGGAGGGGCAAAGGAGTGAAGCGCAGTTTTCGCGGAAGCGGAAACGAAGCGGAGCGGATTTCGCCCCGACGACCGCCGGCCGGGACGCCGGTGAGCGCCCATGGACCCAGCCGGGAAAGCGTTGATCGAAGCAAATTTGAACCGGCAAATTGGTTTCGATCAGCGTTTTCCGGGCCGGGAAGTGGGAAACGTGAGGACGTGTGCGCACGCCCGAAGCCCGGAGACGGGAGTCCACAATATTATGACTGTGACACGACAAGGCGGCGCGAAGGAACACGCCGCGGCGGAGAGAAGGAGGTTCCCATGCTCAAGCTGTCTCTGCTCCCGGAGGAGTATCTGACCATCAACCAGGACATTGTCGTTCAGCTCACCCGCATTGCCGGCGGCCGGGCCAATCTGGCCATCCACGCCGGGCGGGAGGTCCCCATTGTCCGGGGCACGGTGCTGGAGCGCCAGGGCGGAGAACGCCCCGCCTGCTTACAGCCCCCCTCCGGAAAGAAGGCCCGCTACTACCGGGATCAGGTCTTCCGCTGGAACGACGACCGGGAAAAGGCCGTGCGGACCATGAAGCAGGTTCTGGACCGGCTGGAGCAGAAGGGCAGCACGGAGGAGGCGGAGATTCTCCGCACCCAGCTGAACCGGATCATCCCCGCCTTTTGGGAGGAGGATCTGGCGGCGCAGTGAATTCCACAGGTTTCTCCCGGTTGCGCGAACCGGCGGAAATATAAGATCCCCGCGCCCAGCGGTTTGCCTGCCAAAGGCCACGGCGGAAACCGTCACGGCGCACCACCTCTGCGCCGGAGCATGAAGCACCGGCGCACCGGAACCCTCACAGTTCATTTATAATTGGAAGGAGTCAATTAAAATGAGGATTCAGCACAACATCATGGCGATGAACGCCTACCGCAACTACAACACTAACACCAGCGCTCTGAGCAAGAACCTGGAAAAGCTCTCCTCCGGCTACAAGATCAACCGCGCCGGTGACGACGCCGCGGGCCTCGCCATTTCCGAGAAGATGCGCGCCCAGATCACCGGCCTGAACGCCGCTCAGAAGAACGTGAAGGACGGCATCAGCCTGGTCAAGACCGCTGAGGGCGCCATGCAGGAGATCCAGGACATGCTCAACCGCATGGATTACCTGGCCACCCAGTCCGCCAACGGCACCTACGACAACGAAGTGGACCGGAAGAACCTGCAGAAGGAGGTCAACCAGCTCCGCTCCGAAATTGACCGTATCGCGGACTCCGCCAACTTCAACGGCATCAAGCTGCTGGACGGCTCCCAGAGCGGCGTGAACACCGACGCCTTCACCATCGAGAACGTCAAGACCGGCGACATGGTCCCCGGCGCTTCCGTGAGCCTGAGCGGCAAGCTGGCCGCTTCCACCGCTACCGGCAATGCCCTGCACCTGGGCACGCCCGATGTGAAGGAGCAGACCCCCTCTTTCACCGTGGACCTGAGCGACGTGTCCATCAAGGTGGATACGGATGGCAAGGTGGATCTCGGCTTTGGCGGCACGACCCTGTCTATTGCGAGCCTCTCCACTACCGGCGGCAAAAACAGTGATGGTGTCTATACCGCTTCCGATCTGGTGAACGCGGTGACCGATACCACCCTTACTATCGGCGGCAAGAACTTCACGGTTGCCAAGTCCGGCAACGAGCTGAAGTTCACCCTGGCCACCGGCCAGACCCTGGCGGACACCGACTATACCGCTATCAACGCCGCCATTACCGGCACCAATGCCGCTGTTACGCTTACGCCGGAGGCCGGTAAGACAAGTGTTGCGTCTGGCAACCATGTTCACGGCCTGCAGGACGTGGTGCAGGCTGTGAAGGCCGCGCCCGGCCAGAAGGCGGGCATTGACCTGACCCTGGATGCGGACATTGTGAAGGACGGCCAGACCCTGACCATCGACGGCAAGACCTTCGTGTTCAAGACCGAGGCCGACAGCACTGTGAAGGCCGGCGACGGCCAGGTCCTGATCGACGTCAGCGGCGTCACGGGCAGCAATGCCACCGACACCGCTAACAAGAAGCTTGAGGCCGCTGCCCAGGCGATCGGCAACAACGCCAACAACACCGGCAACTTCCAGATCTCCTACGACAAGGGCAGCACGATCCACATCGACCAGAAGGCCGCCAGCACCGAGGTCTATGACACCTACGACAAGCTGACCGCCGTCTTCTCCGCCAACGCCGCTCCCACTCCCGCCACCGCTGATTCTGCCAAGGTCACCATCGACGACAGCAAGATCCTGGACGGCGACAAGCTGACCATCGGCGGCAAGACCTACACCTTCGTCAAGGGCACCCCCAACGCCGACAACAACGAGATCGGCATGACCGCCGCCGACCTGAAGGCCGCTCTGACGAAGGCCGGCTACAACGTGGCGGACACCACCAACGACGACGGCACGACCACCCTGACCATCACCGCCAATGCTGACGGCAGCAGCGGCGCCGCTTCCATCAAGACCTCCAGCGGCCTGACCCTGCAGATCGGCGACACCTCCGAGAGCTACAACCAGCTGGGCGTTGTGATCGGCGATATGCACGTCCGCTCCATGGGCACCATGGGCGCTGGCGACAAGGTCGTTGCCGGCAAGAGCATTGACGACATTGACATCAGCAATCCCGAGGGCGCTTCCGCTGCCATCAATGTCATCCGTGACGCCATCAACTACGTCTCCGGCGTCCGCGGCGACCTGGGCGCTACCCAGAACCGTCTGGAGCACACCGCCAACAACCTGAGCGTCATGGCGGAGAACATCCAGGACGCCGAGTCCACCATCCGCGACACCGACGTTGCCGAG
>JAAWIL010000229.1 GCA_022796315.1 Oscillibacter sp.
AGTCCACCGTCAGGCCGTTTCACGGCCCCTGGGGCGCCTATGCGCCCCAGGGTTGAAAAGAAGCATTTGCTTCTTTTCAACTGCGGTGACTATAAGAGCAAAGGGGGGAGCGGGATGCGTCTTTCGGAATACTGGAACCTCCGCCCCGGCGTAATCGCCGTGATTGGTAGCGGCGGCAAGACCACGCTGCTGCGGACCCTGGGGGAGGAGCTGGCCGCGAAACACCGGGTGGTGCTGTGTACCACCACGAAGATTCTGCCCTTTCCGGGGGTGCCCCTGGCCCGGACGGCGGCGGAGCTGGCGGCGCTGGGACCCCGCCGCCTGATCTGCGCCGGGACGCCCCTGCCGGGCACCGGAAAGCTGACCGGGCCGGAGATCCCTTTGAAAGCCCTGGCGGAGCGGTTTGACTACGTGCTGGTGGAGGCGGACGGGGCCGCCGGGCGGCCTCTGAAGGCCCACGCCCCCTGGGAGCCGGTGATTCCTCCGGAGGCGGCGCGGGTCCTTCATGTGATCGGGGCCTCCGGCTTCGGCCGTCCCATTGCCCGGGCGGCCCACCGCCCGGAGCGTTACGCCCGGCTGGCCGGGACGGCGGAGACAGCGACGGCCTCTCCGGAGACCGAGGCGCCGGTGCTGCTGGCGGAGGACTTGGGAGGAGCGCTGTTCCTCAACCAGGCGGAGACGCCGGAGTCCCTGGCTCAGGCCAGGGCGCTGGCCCGTCTAATGAACCGGCCCGTGCTGGCGGGCAGTCTATGGAAGGGGGAATATGAATCATGCTAGCGGTGATTCGGGGCGCGGGGGACTTGGCCACAGGGATTGCCCTGAGGCTGCGCCGTGCCCGGGTTCAGGTGGTGATGACGGACCTGCCCCGGCCCACCGCCATCCGGCGGACCGTGTGCCTCAGTCAGGCGCTCCTCTACGGTTCCATGACGGTGGAGGAGATTCGGGCGGTCCGGGCGGAGGGCCCGGAGGAGGCCCGGAGGCATCTGGCGGAGGGACTGGTGCCCGTGCTGGCGGACCCGGAGGGGCGGTGCGTGCCCGCCCTGAGGCCGGACGCGGTGGTGGACGCGATTTTGGCCAAGCGGAACCTGGGCACGGCCATCACGGACGCTCCGGCGGTGATTGGCGTGGGCCCCGGCTTTACCGCCGGGGAGGACTGCCACGCGGTGGTGGAGACCATGCGGGGCCATACCCTGGGCCGGGTGTTCTACACCGGCAGCGCCCTGCCGAATACGGGGGTTCCCGGCTTGATCGGGGGCTTTGCCGGGGAGCGGGTGCTGCGGGCCCCGGCAGATGGGGTATTCCGGCAGCGGCTGGAGATCGGGTCCCTGGTGAAGGCGGGGGACGTGGCCGCGGAGGTGGCGGGGACGCCGATGGTGTGTACGCTGGACGGCGTTCTGCGGGGGATTCTGGCGGATGGGACCAGAGTACACCGGGGGATGAAGGCCGGGGACATTGACCCGCGAGGGGAGACTGCGCACTGTCATACGGTGAGCGACAAGGCCCTGGCGGTGGGCGGAGGGGTGCTGGAGGCGCTGCTGTGCCTCACCGGCGCGCTGGAGCCCTGAGAACGCACCGCGAAGCAGAAAAAAGTTTCGTCCACCTTTTCAAAGGTGGCGGGAGTCCAGAGGGCAGCGCCCTCTGGCGGGGCGCAGGGGCAGCGCCCCTGCAAAAACCGCCGCAAAGCGGCGGATCAACTCTCAAAAAATTCCCCCCAGACCTGTAACGCCTCGCGCCCTTTCCCCAAAGGCTCACGCGCCGCTTTTACCGCTCTGTATCCCACACCCCTCAGGGGCGCCGCCCCTGGACCCCGACAGCAAAGAGGAGACCGGCAAAGCCGGTCTCCCCTTTTCTTTTCTGCGGACCCCTCTTAGAACGCGGGGACCACCGCGCCGTCGAAGGTCTCGTTGATGTAATCCCGGATCAGATCGGACTGGAGCACCTCAATCAGCGCTTTCACAGCCTCGTTCTCCTCGTTGCCCTCCTTCACCACCAGGACATTCACATAGGGAGAGTCGGAGGCCTCAATCACCAGGGAGTCCTCTACGGGGTTCAGGCCCGCGCCCAGGGCGTAGTTGGAGTTGATGGCGGCAATGTCCGCCTCATCCAGGCTGCTGGGCACGTTGGCCGCCTCCAGCTCCAGGAACTTCAGGCCCTTGGGGTTCTCCGCCAGGTCATTGGGGGTGGCGGCCAGGTTGCTGCTGTCCTTGAGCTTGATGAGACCCTGGGCCTCCAGCAGCAGCAGGGCGCGGCCCTCGTTGGTGGGGTCGTTGGGGATCGCCACCGTGGCGCCGTCGGGGAGCTCCTCCAGGGAGGCGCTCTTGCCGGCGTACAGGCCCATGGGCTCCACGTGGATGCCCGCCACGCTCACCAGGTGGGTGTCCCGCTCGGCGTTGAAGTCATCCAGATAGGGGACGTGCTGGAAGTAGTTGGCGTCCTCGGCACCGTCCTCCACGGCGGTGTTGGGGAAGACGTAGTCGGAGTACTCCGTGACCTCCAGGGTGATGCCCTGATCCGCCAGGGGAGCCACGCACTCCTTCAGGATTTCGGCGTGGGGGGTGGGGGAGGCCGCGACCTTGAGAACCACGGTCTCGTCGTCCTTGCCGCCGCAGGCGGTCAGCGTCAGGGCCAGAACCAGAGTCAGGGCAAGGGTCAAAATCTTCTTCTTATTCATTGTGTGTTCCTCCAATTTGAAGCGTTGGGTTTGTGGGGTGTGAGAGCCTGTTTAATATCTCGACGTGTATGGATTGGCGAGTGGATTTTTTGCCCTGCAAGGCAAAAATCCGCAGGCATCCTGACGGATGGCAAGGA
>JAAWIL010000230.1 GCA_022796315.1 Oscillibacter sp.
GGCCTTGGGGTCCTTGGCCCCGTCGGCATAGCCGGGGAACAGGGAGGAAAAGCTGGGCGTCTTCTCCGCCGCCAGGGCGGAGGCGGGGAGGCCCGTCAGGAGCAGCAGCGCCGCCCCCAGGCCGCAGAGCAGGGATCGAATGGTCTTTTTCATGATGTTCTTCCTTTCTTTTCCGGCGGGCCCCGAACACAGGGCCCGTGTTTGGTTTATTCGGCTTCTTCCTGTACGGGCTCCAGATCGCTGAGCTCCACCCGGGTGCCGCTGACGTTCACCGCCGTCACCGTGGCGGGGTCGATGGTGTAGGGGTGAGATCCGCTCATCATGCCGCCGACCCGGCCGCCTGGGATGAGGCCCTCGCTGTCGTTGGGGCTCATGCTGGAGGTGAGGGGCGCGGGATATTCCAGATAGGTCCCGTCCTCCATCCACAGGCCCAGAATTTCGATGGCCCTGGCATCCATGATGGCATCCGCGTCCAGCTTGGTCTCATCGGGATCGTCTCCCTGGAAATCCACCGGTACCAGGGTCTCGTAGTGGGCCCACATCCGGAGAGGAGAGAAGCCAATGCTGGTGATTCGGATGGGGATCTCCAGCTGCTCCGTGACTAGATCTGCCTCTCCGGCATACCAGAGCGGCGTTATGATTTTGTCCGGGGTGAATGTGAAGTCGTAGGGGCCCTGCAGGAGGAGAATATCGGGACCGGGGCCGGAGCGCTGGCCGTTGGAGGAGAGGCCCACAAACTGTCCCTTGTCCTTCTCGTAGGTGGCCACATGTTCGATGTGCAGGTGCAGCTCCGGGTGCTCCAGATAGTCGTCCAGCCGGAAGGTGAGCTGGAACAGAGCGGTGTCCGTCTCCGGGTTCCAGTCGGCGACCCGGATGACAGGGTTGATCCAGGGATTGCCGCGCTCCAGAAAGGTCTGGGTACGCTCCTCCAGCTCGGCTCCGGTGTAGCCGTACTCGATTTGTTCTTCCCGCACATAGGCGGTTTTCTGGTCCTCCGGCAGCTGGACGCTGCACTCCTCGGCGTAGATCCAGGTTTTTTCGTGGATCTCCTCCGGCGGCAGGTGCGCGCCCTGGACGGAGAGGGACAGGGACATGGTAAAGCCGTCCCACACCGCGCCGTGGAGGGTGACGGTGGCGCCGTCCACGGTCTGGCTCTCCTCGATGACGGTGCCCATCCGGGCCAGCATTTCCTCCGAGGACTCCGGCTGTACCGGGTTGACGCCAAGTCTGGGGAACCAGCCGGTGAACTGTCCCGTCACAATGGCGTAGCCGCAGGCGGAGAGGACCAGCAGTGCCGCCGCGATGGCGATGAGGAGCAGGGGCTTTCGCTTCCTGTGGGGCAGCTTCGCCTGCGCCTTGGCGGTGATCCTGGCCAGGGTGACCTCATCCAGGGGAGCCGCGTCGGTCTCCAGTTCGTTCAGCAGAGTATACAGCTCGTTCATATGGCCACCTCCTCCCGCAGAATCTTCCGGGTTCGGTGCAGCCGCGCCCGGACGGCGGACTCCGTCAGATCGTAGCGCGCTCCGATCTCCGCCGCCGTCTCCAGCAGCAGATAGTGCCGCAGGAAGATCTCCCCGTCCGGCGGGGAGAGGGTTTTGATCCACTCGGCCAGCATGTTCCCGTGAATTTCCTGTTCTAAAAATTGGGAGTCCTCCGCGTCACTGTCGAACAGGGGGACCTCCTCCCGGCGGCGCAGCTGCCGCCAGCGGTCAATGGCCAGGTTCCTGGCCGTGGTGATGACGAACCCCCGCAGCGTCCCGGCCTCCAGCCGGTCCCCGTTCTGCCAGATCCGGATCAGGGTATCCGCCGCCACCTCCTCGATGTCTGCCGGCCGCCCGGGAAGCACCCGCCGGGCGATGGACGCCGCCAGGGGCGAGTACCGCCGGGAGAGCTCCGCCAGCGCCGCGTTGGGCCTGCGGCGCAGGGCGGCCAGCAGTTCCTGGTCTGTCATGCAATTACCTCCTCTCGCTGCTTTCATATAGGGATACGACGGGAATCGTCAAACCGGTGCAAAAAAATAAAAAATTTTAATTTCCGGGGCGGAGTCAAGGGCCGTTTTCCAGCCGGACGGCCTTGGCGTAAAAGGTCCCCACCGGCATGCCGCA
The DNA here is from genome assembly GCA_022796315.1 of Oscillibacter sp. Lineage (GTDB taxonomy): Bacteria > Bacillota > Clostridia > Oscillospirales > Oscillospiraceae > Oscillibacter. Next base: position 2,106 of record JAAWIL010000230.1, read on the forward strand.
GGCGCTGGCGGCCTCCTTCAGGGTGATTTTCCGGCTTCGCCAGTCCAGGTGGATCTGGTGGAAGTTCTCCGGCAGGGGGAGCGGCGGCCGGCCGAACTGGACGCCCCGGGCCTTGGCTGCCGCGATGCCCTCCGCCTGCCGCTGGCGGATGTTGATCCGCTCGTTCTCCGCCACGAAGGACAGCACCTGCAAGACGATGTCGCTGAGGAAGGTGCCCATGAGGTCCTTGCCCCGGCGGGTGTCCAGCAGGGGCATATCCAGCACGGCGATATCGACCTGCTTTTCCCGGGTGAGAATCCGCCACTGCTCCAGGATCTCCTCGTAATTGCGCCCCAGGCGGTCGATGCTTTTGATGTAGAGCAGGTCGTTTTGTTTGAGCTTTTTCACCATTTTCTGGTATTGGGGCCGCTGGAAGTCCTTTCCGGACAGCTTGTCCATGAAGATGTTTTTCTCCGCGATGGAGAGCTCCTGCATGGCCAGGAGCTGCCGGTCCTCGTTCTGGTCCCTGCTGCTGACTCGGATGTATCCGTACGTTAACACTGTGATGGGTTCCACCTCCTGTTGGGTCCTTGAAGATCTTATAGTCACCGCAGTTGAAAAGAAGCAAATGCTTCTTTTCAACCCTGGGGCGCATAGGCGCCCCAGGGGCCGTGAAACGGCCTGACGGTGGACTTC
>JAAWIL010000258.1 GCA_022796315.1 Oscillibacter sp.
TTTCATTTCCTGACTCCCTTTCCGGGCCCTTTTGCGCCCTATTGGGAGTCTATCTTTTTTTCGCCTCCTCCGCCATAAAACTACATTTTTTCCTCGGCGCTTTCTTACATTTTATCACTGGCGCTGACAGGCTAAGGAGGCCTTTTACCGCCTGGAGAAGATGCCTCAGGCGACCATTGCCGCCGTGAACGGCTACGCTCTGGGCGGCGGCTGCGAGCTGGCCATGAGTTGTGATATCCGGATTGCCGCGGAGAACGCCGTGTTCGGCCAGCCGGAGTGTGGGCTGGGCATTCTGCCCGGTTTTGGCGGCACCCAACGGCTGGCCCGTTTGATCGGCAAGGGCCGTGCCAAGGAGCTGATCTTTACCTGCGACAGGATCGACGCCCAGGAGGCGTATCGGATCGGTCTCGCCAACAAGGTGGTGCCCGCGGCGGAGCTGATGGACACCTGTTTTGCCATGGCGGAGCGGATTCTTTCCAAGGGCAGCTATGCGGTGTCACTGGCGAAGCTGTGTATTGAAACCGGCATGGATACGGATCTGGACAGCGGTCTGGATATGGAGGCCACCAATTTCGGCCTGTCCTTCGCTACAGGCGATAAGAAGGAGGGCATGACCGCCTTCCTGGAGAAGAGAGCGGCTGTGCTGACAGAGTTCTGAGAGGCAGCGCGGAATTAAGAAATACGAGGATAATGCGATGGCAAAAAAACCTGTCATAACTGCCGCGGAAGCCGCTTTGATGGTGCGGGACGGCATGACGGTCTCGCCCAGCGGCTTTGTGGCCAGCGCCATGCCGGAAGCGCTGACCGGCGCGTTGGAGCGGCGGTTCCTGGAGACCGGTTCCCCCAGGAATCTGACGCTGTTCTATGCCGCCGCGCAGGGAAATCGGGATGGCAGCGGCGCGGATCACTTTGCCCATAAGGGAATGCTCAAACGGGTCGTCGGCGGACATTATAATATGGCGCCGGAGCTGGGAAAGCTGATCAATGCCAATGAGGTCGAGGCTTATAATCTGCCTCAGGGTACGTTGTCCCAGCTGTTTCGGGATATTGCCGCCCACAAGCTGGGCACGCTGACCCACGTGGGACTGCACACCTTTGCCGACCCGCGGGTCGAGGGCGGAAAGCTGAACCGTATCACCAGAGAGGACCTGGTAGAAGTTACCACGGTGTTGGGCGAAGAGCGGCTGCTGTACAAGGCCTTTCCGGTGGATATGGGACTGATTCGGGGAACCTACGCGGACGAAAACGGCAATGTATCCCTTGAGCGGGAATGCTGTTCCACAGAGGCGACATCGATTGCCCAGGCGGTGAAAAACAGCGGTGGCAAGGTAGTCGTGCAGGTTGAGAAGGTCGTTCAGGCCGGAACACTGGACCCCAAGCTGATCAAGATTCCCGGAATTTATGTGGACGCGATTGTGGTCTGCACGGACAAAAAAGATCACGCCCAATGCCAGGGCTGTGAGTACGACGGCTCCATGACCGGCGACTTCCGGCTCTCTCTGGGCAGCCTGGAATACCCGCCCATGAGCGCCAAGAAGATCATCGGGCGGCGGGCGGCAATGGAGCTCCAGCCCAATACGGTTGTCAATTTGGGCATTGGCATTCCGGAGTACATCTCTCTGGTGGCCAACGAAGAGGGCATCGGAGATTACATGACGCTGACAGTGGAGTCCGGGCCCGTAGGCGGCATTCCCCAGGGGGGCTCCAGATTTGGCGGCTCTGTCAACGCGGAGGCCATTCTGGATCAGCCTTACCAGTTTGACTTCTATGACGGCGGCGGTGTGGATCTGGCGTTCCTGGGTTTGGCGCAGGCGGACGAGATGGGAAATATCAATGTCTCCAAATTTGGCACCCGGATCGCCGGCTGCGGCGGCTTCATCAATATCACGCAGAACGCCAAGCGGGTCTTCTTCTGCGGGACCTTTACCGCCGGCGGACTGCGGACCCATGTTGAAAACGGCAAACTGGTGATTGATCAGGAGGGGCTCGAACGGAAGTTCCTGAAGGAGGTGGAGCGGATCACCTTCTCCGGCAGATATGCGGTGCAGACCAATCAGCCGGTGATGTACATTACGGAGCGCTGCGTTTTTGAGCTCCGTCAGGACGGCGTGTATCTCACGGAGGTGGCCCCCGGCATTGATATTCAAACGCAGATCATCGACCGGATGAAATTCACGCCGAAGATGGATGCGTATGGTCCGGAACTAATGGACAGCCGGATTTTCTGCGACAAAATCATGGATCTGAAATGACTTGTGCGGGAAAGGTGGACGGAAGCGTCTGCCGCTGTCCCGAACCGGCGCGGTGTTTTCCGCGGAGCTTCAACGAACCGCTGCATCAATTCCCGCAGGGATCTTTGTACCGCGCATTCCGTCCGAACAGCGTCAGGAAACCTCGAAAACCGCCAAGATTTCTGCGGTTTGCTTTTCTGCCAGACATAAATTCCGGCGCAAGACTGCGCACATTGATGTGATCGGCAGACCGGAATCCCGGGCGGACTCCGCAGGATTGCGGGAATCAACAGCCAGGACGTTGCAATGGCTGGATTTTCCGGACCCATGGCCCCGATTCCAGAAGGATCAAACGCTAGGAATTTTCAACTGACAGAGCAGCAGAAGGTCCTCCGGGCCATCGCTCGGAATTTGCGGAGGAGGAACACCTGCCCCAATTGTTTAAGAGCCTGTTTAATATCTCGACGTGTATGGATTGGCGAGTGGATTTTTTGCCCTGCAAGGCAAAAATCCGCAGGCATCCTGACGGATGGCA
>JAAWIL010000231.1 GCA_022796315.1 Oscillibacter sp.
TGAAGTCCACCGTCAGGCCGTTTCACGGCCCCTGGGGCGCCTATGCGCCCCAGGGTTGAAAAGAAGCATTTGCTTCTTTTCAACTGCGGTGACTATAAAGTCACAGGATCTGCTAAATCATCCCCAGGAAATCTGCCTCCAATCCGAATTGTTCCCGCGCTGGCCCAGGCATCACGCATCGCCCCGCTGAACGCAGGCCCCACCCCGGTTCCGTTCCGGCGATCCGGGCATCAAAATCCGTGCTGTATTTCCCCGCAAAAAGCGCTTTGCATCTCTTCCAAAAATGAGTATAATCAAAAGAGCATTCCTAGAAAGGAGGCCATCCCATGCCGGACCTCTCCACCCCTGTACAATTCATCAAGGGCATTGGACAGCAGCGGGCCAAATCTCTGGAAAAGCTGGGGATCACCACCCTGCGGGATCTGATCTCCTGGTTCCCCCGGCGCTACGAGGACCGGCGGCACGCCTGCCCTATCGCCGCCCTGGTTCCCGGCGAGACCGCCTGCGTGGAGGCCATGGTGGCCGCGGAGCCCACCGTCAGCCGCATCCGAAAAGGCATGGAGCTGGTGAAGGTCCGGGCCGTGGACGAGAGCGGCGTGCTGGACGTCACCTTCTTCAACCAGACCTGGCTGAAAAACAGCCTCCGTCCCGGGGAGACCTATATCTTCTGCGGCCGGGCCGAGGGGACGGGGTCCCACCGGAAGATGGTCTCCCCGGTGGTGGAGCCGGAGGGACGGCGGGAGGTCACGGGGCGGATCGTGCCCGTGTATCCCCTCACCGCCGGCATCAGCCAGCTGGTACTGCGGCGGGCCGTCCGCCAGGGGCTGGACGCCTGCGCCGCCATTTTGCCGGATACCCTGCCGGACCCCGTGCGGCGGGAGCACCAGCTCTGCCGCATCGGCTACGCCTATGAGAACATCCACTTTCCCACGGACGAAACCGCCCTGGACCTCAGCCGGCGGCGGCTGGCCTTCGAGGAGCTGTTCTTCTTCGCCATCGGCCTGCGGACCCTCCGCCGGCGGCGGGAGGTGGTCCGGGTTCCCCCCTGCGGCGCGGCGGACATGGCGCCCTTCTTCGCCGCTCTGCCCTTCTCCCTGACCTCCGCCCAGCGGCGGTGCGTGGAGGAGGCCCTGGGGGACATGAGCTCCGGCGTGCCCATGAACCGCCTTTGCCAGGGGGACGTGGGCTCCGGCAAGACCATGGTGGCCGCCGCCTGCGTGTACTACCTGGTGAAAAACGGCCGCCAGGCGGCCATGATGGCCCCCACGGAGATCCTGGCCCAGCAGCACTACGCCGGCCTGGCCCCCCTGCTGGAGCCCCTGGGCATCCGCTGCGCCCTGCTGACGGGCTCCCTGCCGGCGGCGGAGAAGCGGGCCGTATCCGCCCGTCTGGCGGCGGGAGAGGCGGACTTCGCCGTGGGCACCCACGCCCTCCTCACCGGCGGGGTGGCCTTCCGGGACCTGGGGCTGGTGGTGACGGACGAGCAGCACCGGTTCGGTGTGGCCCAGCGGGCGGCCCTGGCGGAGAAGGGAGCCCATCCCCACATCCTGGTCATGTCCGCCACCCCCATTCCCCGGACCCTGGCCCTGATCCTCTACGGGGACCTGGATGTCTCCATCATTGACCAGCTGCCCCCCGGACGGCAGAAGATCGACACCTCCGCCGTCTCCGGCGGCTACCGCCGGCGGATCTATGACTTCCTGCGCCGCCAGATCCAGGAGGGCCGGCAGGCCTACATCGTCTGCCCCGCCGTGGAGGAGAACGAGGAGGCCCCCGACGAGCGGAAGGCCGTCACCGCCTACGCAAAAACACTCCAGCAGGAGATCTTTCCGGACCTGCGGGTGGCCTATGTCCACGGAAAGATGAAGCCCCGGGAGAAGGAGGCGGTCATGACGGCCTTCTCCCAGGGGGAGACGGACATCCTCGTGTCCACCACCGTCATCGAGGTGGGGGTGGATGTCCCCAACGCCACGGTGATGGTGGTGGAGAACGCGGAGCGGTTCGGCCTGAGCCAGCTCCACCAACTCCGGGGCCGGGTGGGCCGGGGCGTCCACAAGTCCTACTGTGTCCTCATCTCCGACAGCCGCAGCGAGGAGACCCGCGCCCGCCTGAAAATCATGACAAAGACCTCCGACGGCTTCCAAATCGCCGAGGAGGACCTGCGGCTCCGGGGCCCCGGCGATTTCTTCGGCCAGCGGCAGCACGGCCTCCCGGGCCTGCGGGTGGCGGACATCGGCTGCGACGCCGCCCTCTTGAAGGAGGCCCAGGGGGCGGCGGAGCGGCTGCTGGAGGAGGACCCGGAGCTGTCCAGCTGTCCTGCCGCGGCGGAACGGGCCGCAGAGCTCTTCGCCCAGGCGGCGGAGAGTATGAATTGAGCGGCGAGGGGGAATTCGGACCTTGCGCCGGAGCTCTTGGAACCGGCCTCCCCGCCCGCTTTGCAGGTGCGGTACGGGCTGCCGGAACCCCAGGCGCTCCCCCGGAGGGCGGCCTGTCCCTGCGAGCGGGTGCGGTTTCCTCCGGCCCCGGCTGTTGTTTCTGACGGAGGACCGCCTGTATGGATATCACTTTCAGCAGCGTGTTTTCCCTCCTGTCTCATATCGCCAAACCATTTGAAACGCGGATACCCGATGTTCAGGGCGGACAAAGCCTGCGGCACATATAGTCAAAACACTTGAAAATCGGTATCCGATTTTCAAGGCGGGCGAGGCCGCCGGCACATCCATGTGCCGTGTTTTGTCTATGAAGTCCACCGTC
>JAAWIL010000232.1 GCA_022796315.1 Oscillibacter sp.
CGGTGGACTTCATAGACAAAACACGGCACATGGATGTGCCGGCGGCCTCGCCCGCCTTGAAAATCGGATACCGATTTTCAAGTGTTTTGACTATACCACAGGCACCCCGGGAAACACCAGTCTTTTTACGGAATTTTAACGCCGCATCCTGCACAAATTATGGCCTCTTTTCACCGCGATTCCTGTCACAGGCGGGCCCGTCCCCTCACAGCCGCAGGATCTCCCCCCGCAGCCCGGCGGCGTCGGCCTCCTCGTGGGTCACCAGCACCACAGGATGCCCCGCCGCCTCCCGGAGGAGGCACGCCCGGCACCGCTCCCGGTTCTCCCCGTCCAGGCCCGTGAAGGGCTCATCCAGGGCCAGCGCGTCAAAGGGGGCCAGCAGGGCCCGGATCAGAGCCAGCCGCCGCCGCATCCCGCCGGAGAAGGCCCGGACCGGCTCGCCCGCCGTCTCCGCAAGACCCAGCTCCTCCAGCAGCGCCGCGGCCCGGGACGCGTCCCAGTCCGCCCCCAGGGCGAAACGGAGATTCCCCCAGACGTCCAGGTGCTCCAGCAGCCGGTCCTCCTGGAAAACTGCGGCCCAGCGGCCCGTCCCCGGCAGGGAGACCGTCCCCCGGTCCGGCGGCTCCAGTCCCAGGAGAATCCGCAGCAGCGTGGTCTTTCCCGCCCCGGAGGGGGCCATCACGCAGGTGACCCGGTCCGCTCCGGCGGTAAAGCGCACGTCCCGCAGGACGGTCCGCTCCCCATAGGACTTCCAGATGTGCTCCACATGTACGCAGTCCCTCATAGGGCTCCCGCCTTTCCCGCCAGGGCGTCCACCCCCCGCAGAAACAGCGCCTCAAAGGCCATGGACACCGCCACGATGACGGCGGTCCAGGCGAAGAGGTCCGCCGTCTCAAAGTACACCTTGGCGGTGTACAGCCGCTCCCCCAGGGAGCCCTGGGGCAGGCCGATGACCTCCGCGGCCACGCCGGCCTTCCAGCAGAGTCCCAGCCCCAGGGAACAGGCGGCGCGGAAGGCGGGCAAAACCGCCGGGAGGTAAATCCCCGCCGCCTGCCGCCAGGGGGAAACCCGGAACACCCGGGCCATCTCCAGCAGTTTTGGGTCCGCCTGGCCGATCCCCTCCAGGACGTTCAAATAGACGGTGGGAAACACCATCAGCCCGGCGATGAAGCAGGATAGCCAGCGGCTCTCCAGCCACACCAGGGCCAGGACGATAAAGGAGGCCACCGGCACCGCCTTCACCGCCGCCGTCAAAGGCGCCAGCAGCTCCCGGACCCACCGGCGGCGAAAGGCGAGGATGGCCAGCCCCACCGCCGCCAGACAGGCCAGGAGAAATCCCCCCAGAATCCGGACGGAGGACCAAGCCACCGCCCGCCAGAAGGGGCCGGTGCAGGCCAGCTCCCCCAGGCGGCCCAGGGCGGCCAGGGGGGAGGGCAGCAGGATGGGCAGCCGCAGGGCCATGCTGGCCCCCTGCCACGCCAGCAGCCAGACCCCCACCGCCCAGGGTTGGAGGCCGGTTTTACGCGCCATAGAAGAAGTCGTCTCTTGGCAGCTCTCCGCCCACGGCGGCGGGGTCCGCCTCCGCCAGAACCTGGAGATAGCCGGAGAGCTTTTCAAACTGCTCCTGCCCGGTGAGGCAGACGATGTTGCAGTGGGGCAGGGCCTTTTCCGCCACGGCGGCGTCCACGATCCCGTACTCCCCGATGAGGGCCGCGGCGTCCGGGATGTTCCCGTTCACCCAGTCCACGCTGGCGGCGTAGTCCTGGAGGAAGGCCTCCACCGCCGCCGGGTGGGTTTCCACAAACTCCCGCCGGGCCGCGACCACGCCGGTGATGAGGCCGGAGCCGTTGTCCAGGGCGTCCCACTCCGCCGTCAGGTCCAAGGCCGTCCGCAGGCCCGGGAGCTTCCCCTGGGCCACGGTGACAAAGGGCTGGGGCAGCAGCGCAATGGTAGCCCCGCCGGAGGCCATGGCCGCCACGCACTCGCTGTGCTCGCTCTTCCAGTCGATGACCACATCGCCGTCAGGGTCCAGGCCGTTCTCGCGCAGCAGATAGCGCAGGGCGTACTCCGGCGTGGAGCCCTTGCCGGACGCCGCGATGGTCTTCCCCGCCAGGTCCGCCATGGACTGCACGGCGTTTCCGTTTTCCACAATGTAGAGCACGCCCAGGGTGTTCACCGCCAGGGTGACGATCTCCCCCTCCGTGCGGTTGTAGAGAACGCTGGCCAGGTTGGCGGGGATGCAGGCCGCGTCCAGCTCCCCCTGGATCAGCTTGGGGGTCACCTCATCGGCGGAGGCGGCCAGGGTAACCTCGTACTGGCCGGCGGTCTGATGTTCGCCGGTTCCGGCGTCATGCATGAGCCGGACCAGGCCCATGGCGGTGGGTCCCTTCAGGGCCGCGAGCCGGAGGGTAACCGGGGCCTCCGGTTCCTCCGCAGGCGGGGCCTCGGAGGGCTTGGCGCCGCAGGCGGTCAGGGAGAGCAGGAGCAGGGCGGTGAGACACAGGGACAGAATTCTTTGACTGCGGTTCATGGCGATTCCTCCATTGTTGGTTTTTGGGTTGGATCTCATTCCTCGGTGGTTTCGGTTTTTGCGGGGGCTCTGCCCCTGCGCCCCGCCGCCTTTGAGGCGGTGGACGAAACTCTTTTCTCTGCTTAGAGCCTGTTTAAAATCTCGACGTGTATGGATTGGCGAGTGGATTTTTTGCCCTGCAAGGCAAAAATCCGCAGGCATCCTGACGGATGGCAAGGA
>JAAWIL010000265.1 GCA_022796315.1 Oscillibacter sp.
TTCCCGCCATACTGCGTCGCTGTTCCTTGCAATCCGTCAGGATTGCTGCGGAACATCTCCTTGTCTGACGAGAAAACTCCTCGTCCATCCGGCATCCCCCGATTATGAATACAGGTTCTAAAATTCTAAATTCCCTCTGTAAGCGCGCTCCGCGTTCCCCAAAGCGGACAGGTCAGCCTCCTACTTTGTGAAGAGAACAACGTTAATAAATAGTCAATGCGACTAAATCTCGCGGGACATTATCAGTGTTCTGCACAATAAAATCCAGCCGTTTCTATGTTTCCCACAAAATGAACGTGAAGTTTTAGACGATCGTTGACAAACCGGGCAACTTCGTGGTAACAAAGAGACAAAGGACTTGGCGCCGTGGAAACAATGACATTTGTTTGACAATTATTTCCGGATTCGCCACCCTATTGGCAGCAGCAGATTTGCAATGAGAGAAAGGGATGTTTTTATGGATTTCACATTGACTCACCAGCAGCAGATGGTTCAGCAGATGGCCCGCGAGTTTGCCGAGAAGGAGCTTCTCCCCGAGGTGCGGGAGCGGGACGAAAAGAGCGAGTTCCCCCTGGAGGCCTTCCGCAAGTTCGGTAAATCCGGCATCTTTGGTCTGCCCTATGGCGCGGAGATCGGCGGCACCGGCGGGGATTATTCCTGCTATGTCTTGGCGGTGGAGGAAGTCTCCAAGGTGGACGCCTCCTTCGGCATCAGCTTCTCCGTGATGACCAGCCTGTACGGCGGCAGCATTGCCAATTCCTCCGCTCCCGACGAGATCAAGAAGAAGTATCTGGCTCCCATCGCCTACGGTGAGAAGATCGGCTCCTTCGGCCTCACGGAGCACACCGCCGGTTCCGACGCCGCCGGACAGCGCACCGTAGCTGTGAAGAGCGGTGACGGCTACATTCTGAACGGTTCCAAGTGCTTCAACACCAACGGCCCCTTGGCCGATTTCACCGTGGTCTACTGCCTGACGGACCCCTCCATCGGCACCAAGAGCATGGCCGCTTTCGTGGTGGAGAAGGGCACGCCCGGCTTCAGCGTGGGCAAGGTGGAGAACAAGATGGGTATCCGGGCCGCTCAGGTCTCTGACATGATTCTGGAGGACGTATATGTCCCCGCCGAGAACATGATCGCCAAGCCCGGCGAGGGCTTTAAGCTGGCCATGAAGACGCTGGACGGCGGCCGCATCGGTGTGGCGGCCCAGGGCCTCGGCATTGCCAAGGGCGCCTTTGAAATCGCCAAGAAGTACCTGATGGAGCGCGAGCAGTTCGGCAAGCCCCTGAGCAAGCAGCAGTACCTGGCCTTCAAGATGGCCGAGCTTCAGACCGACATCAAGAAGGCGGAGCTTCTGCTGTACTACGCCGCCATGTGCAAGGAGACTGGTCAGCCCTATACCGTCCCCGCCGCCATGGCCAAGATGACCTGCACGGACACCGCCATGAAGGTCACCACCGAGTGCGTCCAGATGCTGGGCGGCAACGGCTACATGAAGGAGTACCACGTGGAGCGGATGATGCGGGACGCCAAGATCACCCAGATCTACGAGGGCACCAACGAGATCCAGAAGCTCGTCATCTCCGGCCAGCTCTTCCGTTAATTCCAGCCAACCCGAGGCCCGCCGAAGGCGGGCCTCTTTTTCTCTTTCTTAACCAGGCGCGATTGGAGGCCGCTTGTTTTTCAGCGGGTATTATGGTATAGTCACCGCAGTTGAAAAGAAGCAAATGCTTCTTTTCAACCCTGGGGCGCATAGGCGCCCCAGGGGCCGTGAAACAGCCTGACGGTGGACTTCATAGACAAAACACGGCACATGGATGTGCCGGCGGCCTCGCCCACCTTGAAAATCGGATACCGATTTTCAAGTGTTTTGACTATATCATAAATCATCCAAAAAGATGACTTGAGGTGAAATACAATGGCTGAGCGGCCCGCGTTTTTTAACAGCCAAGCACACGTTACCTGTACCGTCTACTCCTTTGAATGGTCTCCGGGTTTTTCCGTGTCTCAAAAGCAAAAATCCATAGAAAGCCTGCACCGCGCCATCCGAAACGCGGACGCGGATGCCAGGCCATTAGAGGTCAGCACCAAGAGCGGAACTCCCCTGGGTGTCAAGCTCAGCGCGTTCAACCTCAGGCTGAGCAATCTTCCCCTTGAGAACATGTTTCAAAGCGCGAAAGTTTTCGAGAACGGCGGCCCCTATCCTGATCTGCTCCAGGTCCCTCCTAAGGAAGCAAAACGGGATCAACGGCTGCGCGGCTCCGGCAAGCTAACTGCGTTTCACTATCAAGGCGAAGTATTTCCTCTCCTCCCGCAAACGGCATTCTATGATTACATTTACATTGCCGCCGTAAAAGAATCGCTGACCCCGGACGAGCTCCGCGCACTCTCTCAGTATAACTATTTTACAGACATTGAATTCAATCCCGCGAGAAGCGTCAATACACAGGCAAGAACCGCATCCCTGGTGAAACTGCTCCTGGATGAATACGGAGTCCTGCCGGACTTCTCAAAAGAGGCGTTCCTTGCATACCACAGGGAACATGTCCGCAGTTAAACCCGTACCCCAACAAAAGGACAAGGCAAACCATGGCTGCTTGCCCTGTCCCAAAGTTCTTTCTTAGAGCCTGTTTAGGATCTCAGCGTGCGGGGATTGGCGAGGGGATTTTTTGTCCAGCAAGGCAAAAAGCCGCCGCAATCCTGGCGGATTGCAAG
>JAAWIL010000233.1 GCA_022796315.1 Oscillibacter sp.
CCTTGCCATCCGTCAGGATGCCTGCGGATTTTTGCCTTGCAGGGCAAAAAATCCACTCGCCAATCCATACACGTCGAGATTTTAAACAGGCTCTTAGAGGGCCGGAGAGGAGTGATCGCATGGCCAAATGGCTGGTGTCAGGCTGGACAATTTACCCCTTTCTCGTGACGCCGGAGGAGTGGGCCCGCTGTCTGGCGGGGTTTCACTGCGTCATCCACAATGCCCATGTGCCCCAGGGCTATCGGGAGTCTTCCCGGGAGGCGTACCTGGACCTCTGCCGGAAGCTGTTTGGCCTTCTGGCGGCGGGGGAGAAGCTGGTCTGGAAGACCCATTATCCCCTGCTGGAGACCCAGGGGCTCACCACGGATCTTGGGCGCTGCAGGTATGGACATCCACACCAGTACCAGGGGGAACCCCGGCAGAGAGCCGACTTTGACGAGCCCTGTGTCAGCGCGGCGCCCTTCACCTTGACGCCCCTGCGGGACAAGAACGGGAAGACCGTCCTCAGCACCCGGATCTCCTACAGCCAGTACCCGGAGAATGTGCTGGGCTGGGAGATCTCCTACCCGAAAAAGATTCAGTTCTGGGACCCGGGAGCCGGAGACTATGGGCCGCTGCGGAGTGTGGAGGGACTGGATGCCTATCAGGACTTTCTGCTGCTGAAAGGGCGTATTCAGGCCATCACCCGCCCGCTGGCACTCTCCGTGGATGGCAGGGAGGTACGAACTAGGGTTCGCATCAGTGAGGCGGCACAGGCCGCCGCCGGGGGATTCCGGCTGTTTCAGCAGGAGGGGATTTCCCTGTAGAAGGTTCCAAATGCAAGAGAACAAAACGCGGCAGGAGGCACCCCGAAAGGGGTGCCTCCTGTGTCATGCCGTTCCGGAGCGGAGAAACGCCTTCAGCCGCTCTACGCTGGTGTTGAGGATCAGACTCCGGTCAAAGCCGGTCTCCGCCAGAAAGGCCGCCGCCTCAGTGAACCGGCCCACGGCGTCCGGGTCGTGGGCGTCGGAGCTCACCAGGATGGGCACCCGGCAGAGCTGGCAGAGGCGGAGCATCGTCCGGTAGTTCTCCACGCAGTTCAGCCGCTTCTCCTTCTTCAGGAAGGAGCTGTTGTTGATCTCCAGGGCCACGTGGCAGGCCTTGGCTCCCTGGACCAGGCGTTCGTAGTCCAGGGGCGTGTGGTCGTCGTCCGGGTGGGAGACGAAAAATACCTTCCTGTGGCGCATACAGGAGATCACGTTCTCCGTGTTCCGGGCCCGGCCGGCGTCCTGGTAGCACTGCGTGTGAATGCCGGCGAGGATGTAGTCCACCCGGTCGTCGTAGGTCTTCAGAGAGATGGTGCCGTCATTGAGGACATTTGCCTCACAGCCGTAGAGGATCTCCACGCCATAGAGGCGCCGGGGCGCCGCCCGGAGGTTGGAAAAATAGATGGGCTCACAGGTGCCGGGAATTCCAGGGCCGTGCTCGCTGATGCCCAGCAGCTCCAGCCCTCTCTCCGCGGCGGCCTGGGCCATCTCCCGGATGGTGCCGTAGGCGTGGCCGCTGATGAGGGAGTGGGTGTGGAGATCCAGGGGGAAGGGGGCGCCGGGCAGGGGAGAATCCGTCATGGACGCCACCTCCTCAGACCGGCTGGCCGGCGTACCTGGTGAGGCTTCCGTCCCGGATCACATAGGCCTCCCCCGCAATCTCCGTCCGGCCGTCCTGGAGCACCACATAACTGCCGTCCGGCAGGGCGTAGAAGGTCCGGCCCGCGCTGTCCGGCAGGGCGACGTCCTCGATGAGCCGCAGGCCGTCCAGCCGCTGGTCCTTCAGGAGCTGATAGTGGGGCAGGATCATCAGCTCCGTCAGCCCCAGGCCTGCGGGGAAGCGCTCATAGCCGGGGTCTTTGGTGTCGCCCTCCCACTCCGGCTGGGCGTACACCACCGCCGCGCAGTTCATGGACCCGCCGCTGATTCCCAGCAGGACGCCGTCAAAGCCCCGGATCAGCCGCTTCAGGTCCAGCCGGCGGAAAAAGCGGTTCTGCGTGAGGGTGTGGCCGCCGGAGAGAATGACCACATCGCTCTCCGCCAGCCAGCCGGGCAGAGAGGCGGCGGTGCGGCTGTCGCAGATCCGCAGGGAGGCGAGGGACAGGCCGCTGAGCGTCAGGGATTCCCGGAGGTTCTGGCCCATAGCGTCGTTTTCCGCCCCGTTGTCCGGCTCCGCGCAGATCAGCAGGCACCGGGCCTGGCTGGGCCAGACGGCGGAGAGACGGTCTAAAAGGCCGTTTTCCTCCCGAAGACGGCAGGGTACGCGGGGCCCCTCTGGCAGCTGCGCGGAGCTGGGGCTGCTGGTTAAAAAAGCAATCATCGCAAAAACTCCTCTTCAGGCCGTTGCCTGCGATCCGCAAGGTGGGGAACACCGGGGCGCTGGGAGAACCCGCCGTCATGCAGCGCCCCGCGATAGAACGGCCGCGTTTGCGTTCACTGTAGCAAAAATCTGTGGCGCAGTCAAGGCCTGAGCTCATCGAGGAGTGTCCGATTGCGCAGTTTCTGGCGGTTCCTGCGGACCCTGTAGGGGCGGCAGCCTGCCGCCCGTCCTCCCGCAACATCCGAATTTCCTTTAGAGCCTGTTTAGAATCTCCCCGCACACGTCTTGGCGGCGTATTTTCCGCCCTGACTGCGTTAAAAATCCTTGCCATCCGTCAGGATGCCTGCGGAT
>JAAWIL010000234.1 GCA_022796315.1 Oscillibacter sp.
AAATCCGCAGGCATCCTGACGGATGGCAAGGATTTTTAACGCAGTCAGGGCGGAAAATACGCCGCCAAGACATGCGCGGGGAGATTTTAAACAGGTTCTAAATGTTGGCGGGTCCAGGGGCAGAGCCCCTGCGCGGGGTCTGGGGCAAGGCCCCAGGGCTGCCGGATGTTTACGTTTTGTTTTTGCAGCACGCTTTGCGTGCCGCACCCATAGGGGCATTTCCGCGCCGCACTTTTTGCGTCGCATTCTGAGAGCTCCCAAGGGGCTCTGCCCCCTGGACCCCCGCCACCTTTTGAAAAAGGTGGACGAAAACTTTAATCTGCGCTTCGCGCCTGGAAGGAGGTCTTTTCATGACCAGTCAAGAGATTCAATCCCTCACCAACCAATACATCATGAATACCTACGGCCGTTTTCCCGTGACCATCGACCACGGAGAGGGGGCCACCCTCTACACGCCGGAGGGAACCCGGTATATTGACTTCACCAGCGGCATCGGCGTCTCGGACCTGGGCTATGGCTGCGCGCCCTGGGCGGACGCCATCGCCGTCCAGGCGAAGAAGGTGGGCCATACGTCCAATCTCTTCTACACGGAGCCCCCCGCCCGCCTGGCGGAGATCCTCTGCCGGCGCACAGGGATGAGCTGCGTCTTCTTCGCCAACGGCGGCGGCGAGGCCAACGAGGGACTCATCAAGCTGGCCCGGAAGTACAGCTTTGACAAGTACGGTCAGGGCCGCGCCGCCGTCATCACTCTGAACAACTCCTTCCACGGCCGCACCATCACTACCCTGAAGGCCACTGGACAGGAGGTCTTCCACAACTACTTTTTCCCCTTTACGGAGGGCTTCCGCTACGCCAACGCCAACGACCTCGATTCCCTGGAGGCGGCGGCCGGGGACGACGTGTGCGCCGTTCTGGTGGAGCTGGTCCAGGGGGAGGGCGGCGTGCTGCCGCTGGACCCGGCGTATGTCCGGGCCCTGGCCAAGCTCTGCGCGGAGCGGGACTGGCTGCTTCTGGCGGACGAGGTCCAGACCGGCGTGGGCCGCACGGGGAGCCTCTTTGCCTTCCAGCAGTACGGCGTTGTGCCGGACGCGGTGTCCTTCGCCAAGGGCATCGCGGGCGGTATGCCCATGAGCGGCATCCTGGCCGGTGAGAAGTGCCGGGACGTGCTGGGACCGGGCACCCACGCCACCACCTTTGGGGCCAACCCTGTCTGCGCCGCCGCGGGGCTGGTGGTCCAGGAAACGCTGACGGAGGAGTTCCTGGCGGCGGTTCGGGAGAAGGGGGCCTACCTCCGGGAGCGGATCGAGGCGCTGGACCTGCCCTGCTTTGGCAAGACCCGGGGCATGGGCCTGATGATCGGCATCGAGGTCCGGGGGGGCTGCAGCAATAAGGAGATCGCCAATAAGCTGATTGAGCACGGCCTGCTGGTCCTCACCGCCGGGCCGGGGATGCGCCTCCTGCCGCCGCTGGTCATCACGAAAGAGGAGATGGACCAGGGCCTTGCCATCATGAAAGCGGCTTTGGCCTGAACCGGCCGGGCCGCGCAGATGAAATTTCCCGCTCTTTCCAAGAGAAAAGGAGAATGGTTATGAATCAAACGCATTTTTTAAAGCTCCTGGACTTCACTCCGGCGGAGATCCAGCAGTTCCTGGATACCGCTGCGGATCTCAAGGCCAAGAAGAAGGCCGGGATTCCCCACCGCGCGCTGGAGGGGAAGAACGTGGCGCTGATCTTTGAGAAGACCTCCACCCGCACCCGCTGCGCCTTCGAGGTGGCCGCCCAGGACCTGGGCATGGGGTCCACCTACCTGGGGCCCACCGGCTCCCAGATCGGGGTCAAGGAGTCCATCGCCGACACGGCCCGGGTGCTGGGGAGGATGTACGACGGCATCGAGTACCGGGGCTTCGGACAGTCCCTTGTGGAGGAGCTGGCGTCCTATGCCGGCGTCCCCGTGTTCAACGGCCTCACCAATGAGTTCCACCCCACCCAGATCCTGGCGGATTTCCTGACCATTCAGGAGCACTTCGGGAAGCTGAAGGGCGTGAAGCTGGTGTACCTGGGGGATGCCCGGTACAATATGGGCAACAGCCTCATGGTGGGCTGCGCCAAGATGGGGATGCACTTCGTGGCCTGCGCCCCCGCGGCGTATATGCCGGACCAGGCCCTGGTGGAGACCTGCCGGGCCATCGCCCGGGAGACGGGCGCGGTGCTGGAGTTCAGCGACAGCCCCATGGAGGCCACCCGGGGCGCGGATGTGCTCTACACCGATGTCTGGGTCTCCATGGGCGAGCCGGTGGAGGTCTGGAAGGAGCGGATCGAGGCCCTGGGACCCTATCAGGTCACCCAGGCGCTCATGGACAACGCCGGTCCTCAGTGCCGCTTCATGCACTGCCTCCCCGCCTACCACGACCACAAGACCCAGGTGGGGAGGGAGATGGGCGAGAAGTTCGGGCGGGACGCCATGGAGGTCACCGACGAGGTCTTCGAGTCCCCGGCCTCCATTGTCTTTGACGAGGCGGAGAACCGGATGCACACCATCAAGGCGGTTATGTACGAGCTGATGAAATAAGAAGCTGTACCAATAGGTGACGGTATGCAGATTGGCAAGAAAAATTTTTGCCTGGCAAGGAAGAAACTCGCAGGAATCCTGACGGATTTCAAG
>JAAWIL010000235.1 GCA_022796315.1 Oscillibacter sp.
AATTTTTCGTCTGGCTGCGTCAGAAACTCTTGAAATCCGTCAGGATTCCTGCGAGTTTCTTCCTTGCCAGGCAAAAATTTTTCTTGCCAATCTGCATACTGTCACCTATTGGTACAGCTTCTAAGAAAAAACTTGAAGAAATCCCCCGGCGGGCATCGTATAATAAGTGTCGGAAGGGGGTGGCGGCGTGTCGTGGCAAACCTGACAAAAGAAGAGTTTTCCCAGCTGGTTTTGCAGTATGAACGTATGGTGTACACCATCTGCTTCCAGCTGGTGCGGGACGCCGCGGCGGCGGAGGATCTGACCCAGGACACCTTCCTCTCCGCCTACCTCCACCGGGAGAAGCTTCCCCGGGGCTATGAGCGCCAGTGGCTGGGACGCATCGCCGCCAACAAGGCCAAGGACCACCTGCAAAGCGCCTGGAACCGCCGCACCCTGCTGCCGGGAGACGAGGCCATCCCCCCTGACCTGGCCCCGGCGGCGGAGGAGCTGGCCCTCCGGCGCAGCGGCGAGGCGGAGATCCGCGCCGCCGTGGAGGACCTGAAGGAGCCCTACCGGCTGGTGTGCCGGCTGTGCCTTTTGGAGGAGCGGACGCCGGAGGAGGCGGCCCTGGCCCTGGGCAGGCCGGTGAAAACCATTCACACCCAGCTGTCCCGGGGCAAGGGACTGCTGCGAAAACGACTGGAGAGGAGTGTGGGACATGGACGTATTTCGTGAGGACGGCCACCTGACAGACGAAGCGCTGACGGCGCTGACCCAGGCCTCGCCGGAGGGCCTGGCCCGGCTGGAGATCGCGGAGCATCTGGCCTTCTGCGACCTCTGCCTGGAGCGGTACACGGCGATGCTGGCCGGCACGGAGCTGCTGACACCGGAGCACTCCTGTCAAAGGAGTATCTGGGGCCGCATCCAAATGCGGGCCCTCCGGCTGGTGACCAGCCGGTACGCCACGGCGGCCGCCGCCGTGGGACTGGCCCTGACGGTGGTCTGGGGCAGCGGAACCACGGAGATTGCGTCCCGGCTGCCGGAGATCCCTCGGGAGCGGCAGTATGTAGTATCCGAGAGTCTGCGCCAGTGGGGCGAGGGGCTGGACGGAGCCATGCGGGGACTCAATGATTTATTAGGCGGGTTCGGCGAAACCCGGCAAGGAGGAAACCACTCATGAAGAAGCTGTTCAACAATCTTTGGCTGCTGATCTGCGCCTGCGTGCCGGGCTGCGGTCAGATGCAGCAGGGCTATATGAAGCGGGGAATCTCCCAGACCATCGCATTCGCCGCCGTGCTGGCGGTGGCAATTTTCCTGGAGATCGGGGCCCTGGCGGTGTTTATGGCGCCTCTGTGGATGTATTCCTTTTTTGACGCCTACAACCTCCGCCGCCTGGCCCGGGAGGGGATGCCCATGGAGGACGCGTACCTCTTTGGCCTCTCGGACATGGACAGCCGGCGGCTGGAGGAGCTCTTGAGCAAGCGGCACAGTCTCATCGGCTGGGTGCTGGTGGGTGCGGGACTGCTGGTGCTGTGGCGGAACGTCTCCGACATCCTGTATGATCTGCTGACTACGGTGTTCCATATAGAGGACGCCTGGTGGCTCTATAACAGCATCTTCCACGGCGTCCCCCGCATGGTGGTGACGCTGGCCATCATCGCCTTGGGCCTCTGGTTCATCCGGGGGCCCAAGAAGAAGGCCCAGGATTCCATTCCGGACTTCACGCCTCCGGAGGAGCCCTTTACGGCCAAGAGTCCCTACAGCCCGGAGGCCCAGACCTTTACCCCATCGCAGCTCCGCCTGGAGCCGGAGAATCCCGAGGAGGAGGTGTCCCATGGAGATGACCGCTGAGCGCTCCGCGCCGGAGCAGGAGGCCCCCAAGCGCCGGGTGGGCACCTTTACCCTGGGACTGACGCTGCTGGGCGGCGGCGGGCTGATGCTGGCCAGCACCTTCCTGCCGGACATGGACCTCTCCTGGTCCCTGCGGCTGGGGCCGCTGATCCTGGTTTGTCTGGGGGTGGAGACGCTGCTGTCCACCCGCAAGGCGGGCCGGATCAAGTATGACTGGGCGGGGATCTTCCTGAGCTTCCTGCTGGCCTGCGGCGCTCTGGGGCTGTTCGCGGCCTCCTGGGGGATTTCCCACTGGGCGGAGTACGCGGACTACTACAACGGCAGCCGGAGCGGGAACGAGGCGTTTTTGTTCCTGGACTACCGGCAGTTCAACACCACCATGTGGCAGGACCTGACCCTGGAGGCGGGCGATGTATTGGAGTGCCGGGTGGTCAATGAGGGCGGCAGCGTCAGCATGAACATTGTGTGCGACGAGAGCGGGGAGCTGCTCTATGATGAGCAGAATCTGTCTACGGGCAGCTTTACGCTGGAGGTGCCCCAGGATGGGATCTATGAGGTCAACGTCATCGGACTGAAGGCGGCGGGGAGCTTTCATATCAAGCGGGCGGAGTCCTGATGGGGGTCTGGGGGGATTTTTACCATATTTTTTGATATAGTCAAAACACTTGAAAATCGGTATCCGATTTTCAAGGCGGGCGAGGCCGCCGGCACATCCATGTGCCGTGTTTTGTCTATGAAGTCCAC
>JAAWIL010000237.1 GCA_022796315.1 Oscillibacter sp.
TCCGCAGGCATCCTGACGGATGGCAAGGATTTTTAACGCAGTCAGGGCGGATAATACGCCGCCAAGACATGCGCGGGGAGATTTTAAACAGGCTCTAAAGCGTGGGAGTATTTCCGCCTGGAGGGGGAAATCTAGAACAAGCGCAAAAGCCCTGTAGGGGCGGTTATCAACCGCCCGTCCGAAGGGAAATCCGGTCTGCCGGGGGAGGGAAAACCCCTGACCGCCAGGCCCGCCAGGGGAGGGAATCCCCCTGACCGCCAGACTCGCCAGGGAAGGAAAACCCCCCGGCCTGGTGGAGAGGGGATTGGCCCGGCCGGGGTCCGGGCCCTACCGGGTCTGCCGTTCTAAAGGAAATCCAGATCTTGCGGGAGAACGGGCCGCCGAGGGCGGCGGTCCCTACAGGGAAAACCGGAGGTCCCAGAGGGACGGGCGGCTAATAGCCGCCCCTACAGGGCCCGCAGGACCCACCATAAAATGCACAATCGGACAATCCCGCTATGTGGATCAACTTGATTTATTCATAAATATCGGTTATGATGGTCCAAGAAAGATTTGGAAATTTCGGAAGGAGAGAGGAGCAGATTATGCCATTTTCCATGAATTTTGGCGGGTTTAACGCCGGTGACTTTCAGTCCGGCGGCTTTGGAGGCTTCCGGCAGGGGGGCACTCCGCCGCCCCGGCCGGGACGCAGAGCCCGCAGGCCCCGCAAGGCCATCGGGAACGCCTTCACCCGGACACTCATCAACCTGGGAGTGACGCTGGTATTCGCTTTGACGTATTTCTACGTGGAACTGCCGGCCATCAATCTCCACGCCGAGGAGTTCTATGTCTTCGCCTTTCTGGTCTGCGCGGTGTACTGCGTCTGCGCCATCGTGACCTCCGGGTTCCAGCCGGAGGGGGTCAAGGGGTATTTCAGCTTTGTGAAAAAGCAGTGTACCGTGCCCTTCCTGGCCCTGGCGGCGCTGGTGATTATCATTGCCGTGGGAGCGATTTCCTCCTGGGTAGTCCTGCGGGCGGGGAGCTACAGCAAGCTCCTGCCGCTGACCACCGGGGACTTTACCTCCGAGGTGGAGGAGATCAGCTATGACCAGATTCCCATGCTGGACGCCGACTCCGCCGCCCAGCTGGGTACCCGGAAGCTGGGCGAGCTGGCGGACATGGTGTCTCAGTTTGAGATTCTGCCCACCTATACCCAGATCAACTACCAGGGCCGCCCGGTCCGGGTGACCTCCCTGCGGTACGGGGATCTCATCAAGTGGTTCACCAACCGGGGCGGGGGCCTGCCCGCCTATATCATCATCGACATGGTGAGCCAGGAGGCGGAGGTGGTCCGCCTGGAGGAGGGCATGAAGTACACCGTCGCCGAGCACTTCGGCCGGAATCTCTACCGCCACCTGCGGTTCCACTATCCCACCATGATGTTTGACACGCCGGTGTTCGAGATCGACGAAGAGGGGACCCCCTACTGGGTCTGCTCCCGCATCGTGAAGACCATCGGCCTGTTCGGCGGCACGGATGTGAAGGGCGCGGTGCTGGTGAACGCCATTACCGGCGAGAGCGAGTACTATGAGCAGGTCCCCAACTGGGTGGACCGGGTGTACTCCTATGACATCATCATGCAGCAGTATGACTTCTACGGGATGTACCACAATGGGTTCCTGAACTCCATTTTCGGACAGAAGGATGTGACGGTCACCACCGACGGCTGGAACTATATCGCCATTGACGACGATGTGTATATGTACACCGGCGTGACCTCTGTCACCTCGGATCAGTCCAACATCGGCTTCATCCTCTCCAACCAGCGGACGAAGGAGACGAAGTTCTACCCCTGCGCCGGCGCCACGGAGAACTCCGCCAAGGCCTCCGCCGAGAGCCAGGTGCAGCAGATGCGCTATGAGGCCACCTTCCCGCTGCTGCTGAACATCGCCAGCCAGCCCAGCTACTTCATGGCGCTGAAGGGCGCCGACGGCCTGGTGAAGATGTTCGCCATGGTGAACGTCCAGCAGTATGACATCGTGTCCACCGGGGCCACCGTGGCCGAGTGTGAGATCAACTACCGCCGGACCTTGGCCAACCGCGGCCTGATTGGCGCGGGGGATACCGGCGTGGAAAACGGCGACCAGAAGAGCGACCAGGGCATCGTCGCGGAGATCCGGTCCTCGGTCATCGACGGAAATACCCACTACTATGTCCGCCTGGAGTACGGTGTGGGCTATCTGGACTTTGACGCCGCCCAGGTGCCGAGAGCCGTGCTGCTGGATGTGGGAGACCACATTGAGTACGGCTATACCCTCTACACCGCCAGCTTCCCGGAGAATGGAATCGTGGAGGGGAACTGGTTCCGCTTTGAGGGCGAGGAGAGTCCGCAGGGGACGGAGATCCCTCAGTAAAAAACCGACAGAGGGCGTTCGGCAGGGATGCCCTCTGTCTGCGCGTCAAGGACCCTTAGAGCCTGTTTAAAATCTCCCCGCGCATGTCTTGGCGGCGTATTATCCGCCCTGACTGCGTTAAAAATCCTTGCCATCCGTCAGGATGCCTGCG
>JAAWIL010000236.1 GCA_022796315.1 Oscillibacter sp.
GAGGACGCAGGCGGGCTGTCGCCCGTCAAGGACGATAACGTAGCCATGCGGAAATCCAGCCCAAGAACGAGTTCGATTTCTGGCCGGATGGAGTACTAGAATCTGTTTGAAAACCGCAAAAACATCGTATTAAGACGTTTTTTTCGCCAGGACGGCGTTGATTTGACTGGGAATCCGTCAGGATTCCTGCGTCAAATCGCCTTGCCTGACAAAAAAATCCGCCTCAAGCCGGCATTCTGCCGGTTTTCAAACAGACTCTGGCAGAAGCGGATCGGGCGGATGTCCGCCTCCGATCACGGACCCTATCGTGGTTTTGCCGAAAGTTCCGCAAGGCGAAAGGCAAACACGGGAACATTATTTGAAATCCGGAGGTGAGACCTATGGCCCAAATTGAACAGCTCTCCCCCCACGTGGCGGACCTGATCGCCGCCGGCGAGGTGGTGGAGCGTCCCGCCAGCGTGGTCAAGGAGCTGGTGGAGAACGCCATAGACGCGGGGGCCAGCGCCGTGGCGGTGGAGCTCCGCCGGGGCGGCATGGGGCTGATCCGGGTCAGCGACAACGGCTGCGGCATCGCCCCGGAGGAGCTGCCCACGGCCTTTCTGCGTCACGCCACCTCGAAGCTGCGCCGCCCGGAGGACCTGGGGAGCATCGCCACCCTGGGCTTCCGGGGGGAGGCCCTGGCGGCCATCGCCGCCGTCAGCCGGGTGGAGATCCTCTCCCGGCGGCGGGGGCAGGACGGCGCCGCGTCCCTGCGGCTGGAGGGCGGCATCCCCGGCCCCACGGAGATCGCCGGGGCCCCGGAGGGCACGGCGGTAGCCGTGCGGGACCTCTTCTACAACACCCCCGCCCGGCTGAAGTTCATGAAGAAGGACAGCGCCGAGACCGCCGCCGTGGCGGGGCTGATGCAGCACCTGGCCCTGTCCCGCCCGGAGATCTCCTTCCGGTTCTCCAAGGACGGCGTGGAGAGCCTCCACACCCCCGGAGACGGGAAGCCGGAGTCCGCTGTTTACGCCGCCCTGGGCCGGGACTTCGCCAGGACCCTGCTGCCCGTGGAGGGCCGGGGCGGAGACACGGCGGTCCGGGGCTTTGTGACCCGTCCGGAGGCGGGCCGGGGCTCCCGGTCCATGCAGGTCTTTTTCGTCAACGGGCGGTTCGTCAAGTCCCAGCTGCTGACGGCGGCCCTGGAAGAGGGCTACCGGAACCAGCTGATGAAGGGGAAATTCCCCGGCTGTGTCCTCTTTGTAACGGTGCCGGTGACGGCGGTGGACGTCAACGTCCACCCGGCCAAGACCGTGGTGAAGTTCCAGCGGGAGAAGGAGGTCTTTGACGCGGTGTACCACACCGTGCTGGACAGCCTGGCCGCCAAGAGCGGCGCGGTCCAGGCCCCGAGGGCGCCGGAGCAGGTGAGCCTGCCCCGGAGGGATTTTTTCCAGACCATGGACGCCGGGACCTTCCGAAAGCGGGCGGAGCAGCCCCCGGCCCGGCCTCGGACGGCCCCGGACGGGGAGCGGCGCTCCGTCACCCGGGTGGCGGACAGCGCCAGGGCCTCCGGCGGGGGCTATGGGATGTTTCGCCCGGAGGCGCGGCAGCCGGAGACGGCACAGGGGCCCGCCCCGGTGAAGGAGCCCGCCGCGGGCCCCGTCTCCCGGCAGGCGGACCTGCCGCCGGAGCGGCAAACGCCCCCGCCCGTCCGGCGGGAGCCAAAACCGGGTTTGGAGCCCCCGGCCCCGCCGGAGAAGCGGGAGGAGAGGCCCTTCGTGCCGGCGATTCCGGCGGTCCGGACCGGGGAGACGCCGGGGCAGCAGGTGCTCCGCCCCCTGGCGGAGGCCCCCTGGCGCATCGCCGGGGAGGTGCTGCGCACCTACATCGTCTGCGAGAGCGAGGACGGGTGCGTGTGGCTCATCGACAAGCACGCCGCCCATGAGCGGATGAACTTCGACCGGCTGAAGGCCGGCACGGAGCCGGTGATGCAGCAGGCGCTGCTGACGCCGGCGGCGGTGGAGCTGGGCCGGGAGGACGCGGCGCTGCTGCTGGAGAACCTGCCCCTGCTGGAGCGGTTCGGCTTTGCCTGCGAGGACTTCGGCGAGGGGACCGTGCTGGTCCGGGAGATCCCGGCGGATCTCGACGCCGGGGACGCCGCCGCCACCCTGGAGGAGTTCGCGGAGAACCTGCGCCGGGGCCGGAGCCTGGACGAGAAGCGGGAGAATCTCCTGCACACCATGGCCTGCAAGGCGGCCATCAAGGGCGGCTGGACCAGTGACCCGGCGGAGCTGAAGGTGCTGGTGGAGAAGGTGCAGAGCGGCGAGGTCCGGTTCTGCCCCCACGGGCGGCCGGTGGCGGTGAAGATGACGCGGTACGAATTGGAGAAGATGTTTGGGAGGGCCTGAGAGCCTGTTTAAAATCTCTCCGCACACGTCTTGGCGGCGTATTTTCCGTCCAGACTTCGTTAGAGCCTGTTTAAAATCTCCCCGCGCATGTCTTGGCGGCGTATTTTCCGCCCTGACTGCGTTAAAAATCCTTGCCATCCGTCAGGATGCCTGCGG
>JAAWIL010000009.1 GCA_022796315.1 Oscillibacter sp.
CCGCAGG
Source organism: Oscillibacter sp. (assembly GCA_022796315.1). GTDB lineage: Bacteria > Bacillota > Clostridia > Oscillospirales > Oscillospiraceae > Oscillibacter. The sequence continues at coordinate 8 of JAAWIL010000009.1, forward strand.
CATCCTGACGGATGGCAAGGATTTTTAACGCAGTCAGGGCGGAAAATACGCCGCCAAGACATGCGCGGGGAGATTTTAAACAGGCTCTTAGTATAATATACCCGGTCCGGATTGTCAAGAGGCTCTGCATACAGAGAATCCAATTACGGATTTTGTGGTGGTCCCCGCAGGGGCGGGCAAAGCCCGCCAGCCCACGAAAGCGGGCTGTGGTCCGCCTAGGAAGTTCACCGTCAGGCCGTTTCACGGCCCCTGGGGCGCTTATGCGCCCCAGGGTTGGAAAGAAGCGTTTGCTTCTTTCCAACTGTGGTGACGATACCAGCGCCGGTCCCTCGAAAAACAGGCAGGGGCTCCCAACCCGCCCCTGCCTGCGGGAGTCCTCTTCCGGTCAGCTCATCCGCAGAATCTCCTTCTTCAGCCGGGAGATGATCCGCTTTTCCAGACGTGAGATGTAGCTCTGGGAGATCCCCAGCTGGTCCGCCACCTCCTTCTGGGTCTGCTCGCGCCCGCCGCCAAGGCCGAAGCGCAGGGTGATGATCTGCTTTTCCCGGGAGGACAGGGTGTTGATGGCCGCTGCCAGGAGACTGCGGTCCACATCCTCCTCAATGGGCCGCATGACCACGTCGGCGTCGGTGCCCAGCACGTCGGAGAGCAGCAGCTCGTTGCCGTCCCAGTCCGTATTCAGCGGCTCGTCAAAGGAGACCTCCCCCTTCCGGCCCGCGTTCTTCCGCAGGTACATCAAAATCTCGTTTTCAATGCACCGGGAGGCGTAGGTGGCCAGCTTGATGTTCTTGTCTGTCCGGTAGGTTCCCACCGCCTTGATGAGGCCGATGGTGCCGATGGAGATCAGATCCTCAATATTGATCCCTGTGTTCTCAAAGCGCCGGGCGATGTACACCACCAGCCGCAGGTTGTGCTCAATCAGCTCCTGCCGGGCGGGCTCCTCCTTGATGCGGCCCAGAAGCTCCGCCTCCCGCTCCTTGGTCAGCGGCGGAGGCAGGGTGTCGCTGCCGCCGATATAGTGAACCGGCTGGATCAGGCCCAGCCGCTCCGCCAGCCATTGTAAGATCTTCATACCGCTCCTCCCCTCGTTCCCTCTCCGCCCCAAAGGGCCGTATACCCATTCCCCAGCGCCGTGGGGGACAGCGCCGCCGGCACCGCCGCACAGCGCCGGCCGCAGATCTCCACCCAGTCGGTGCGGATCACCAGCAGCAGTCCCGCGCCGGTGCCCACCGCGTGATAGGGCAGCAGCCGGGGGTGCAGCCACGGCGCCGCCCGCACCAGCGGCTCCATCAGCTCCGCCGGCTGCCGGAGGCTCTCCGGCGTCAGCAGCTGCCGGACCTCCTTCGGAAATACGCCGTCCAGGGCCCCGGGGGCCGTCACCAGCACCGGCAGGCCGCTGCCGGGCTCCCGGAGGCTGTTTCCGCTGTCATGCAGCGCGGTCAGCGTCACCGTCCCGCCGCCCACGGAGAGGCGCACCGGCAGGAGCTCCCCGCGAATCCCATGGCGGGCCGCCGCCCGGAAGACCACCGTCAGCACGATCTCCACCGCCCCCGCAGCGATCAGCAGCACCTTGAGATCTACATCCGTGTAGAAGATTCCCCGCTCCGCCGGGAGGGCGCTGCCCGCCAGCAGTCCCAGGGCCAGCACGCAGCCCGCCATGGCGCAGGAGAGGCCGAACAGCAGCAGCGTCAGCCGGGCCAGCCGCTCCTCTCCGCCGTAGGCAATCAGGGCAATCAGCACCCCGGCCGCCAGCTTGATGGGGCTGGAGGCCAGAAAATCGCCCCCCGGCAGGAACACCGCCGCCGCGTAGCCTCCCCCGGCCAGGGCCGCCAGAACGTACCGCAGCCGCCGCAGGGGAATCCCCGCCAGCCGGGCGGTGACCAGACACAGCAGGTAGTCCATGACGGCATTCAGCACAAATACGCTGTCTATGTACACAACAGTCACGGCCCCGCCTCCTTCCTGCTCCATTATAGGGCGCGTCCGGTGGAAAAGCCGTCGCAAAAGGGGACGGCCTTGGGGACCCGGGGCAATTTTTCTCTCGCCAACCGTCGCATTCTGTGGTATCCTGTAGGGAGAGGTGATCTTATGAAATCCAAGGCCGCCATCGGGCGCATCATCGAGACATTAAAAGGCATCTACCCGGATTCTCTCTGCTCGCTGCAATACGAGAAGGACTACGAACTGCTGTTTGCCGTGCGGCTGGCGGCCCAGTGCACCGACGAGCGGGTGAACAAGGTGACCCCGGCGCTCTACGCCCGCTTCCCCACCCTGGAGAGCTTCGCGGAGGCGGACCCGGCGGAGGTGGGGCAGTACATCCACTCCTGCGGCTTTTTCAACGGGAAGGCCAGGGACATTGTGGCCTGCTCCCAAAAGCTCCTGGCGGAGCACGGCGGCAAGGTCCCGGACACCATGGAGGCCCTGACGGCGCTCCCCGGCGTGGGCCGCAAGACCGCCAACCTGATCCTGGGCGACGTATACGGACAGCCGGCCTACGTCTGCGACACCCACTGCATCCGCATCACCGGCCGCCTGGGAATCACCGACGGGTCCAAGGACCCGGTACAGGTGGAGCGGCAGCTGCGAAAGACGATTCCCCCCGCAGAGTCCAACAACTTCTGCCACCGCATGGTTCTCTTCGGCCGGGATACCTGCACCGCCCGCAGTCCCCGCTGCGGAAACTGCCCCCTGAAACAGGACTGCGACACCGGGAAAAAACTCTGAAAACGGCCTGCGCCGGAGTCTGTCTGAAAAAACAGACCCCGGCGCAGTCACTTTTTTGCCGCCGCCCTCATATACTGGCCTGAGCAGCTTCAAGTGTGAACAGGAGGAACTATGGACGATATGACCGCACGGCTGGCAGACCAGCTGAAACGAAACCCCTCAATGCTCCGCTCCCTCATGCAGTCCCGGGACGGCCAGTCCCTGATGCGGATGCTGAATAGCCAGGGCCCCGGACTGCAGCAGGCGGCTCAGGCCGCCGCCAAGGGCGATTCCGCCCAGCTCTCGGAGATGGTCAACCGGCTCATGCAGAGCCCGGAGGGCGCCGCCCTGGTGGAGCGCATCAACAAGGCAGTACAGAAATAACGGATCACATCCGGCGGTGGGAGGGACAGCCATGGCGGAATTTGACGACAAGCTGAACAGCATCCTTGGAAATCCGGACGCTATGGCTCAGATTATGCAGCTGGCCCAATCCCTGGGCGGCGGGCAGGAGAGCCAGCAGCCCAGTCCTCCGCCGCCTCAGGCGCCCCCGGCGGCGCCCCAGGCATCGGGGGGCGGCGACCTGCTCTCCTCCCTTGCCGGCGGGCTGGACCCCAAATTCCTGATGCGGCTGATGCCCCTGATCCAGGAGCTGGGGGGCCAGCAGAACTCCAATGCCCGGCAGCTGCTGTTCGCCCTGCGGCCCTACTTAAAAGAGGAGCGGCAGGAGAAGGTGGAGCGGGCACTGCAGCTGGCCCGGCTGTTTCACATCGGGAAGAAAGTCCTGGCGGAATGGAGGGGATAAGGGATGTACAACCGCTATATCCGCAACGACGACGGCGTCTACACCCGCATTCCCCAGGAGGAGAGCCCCCCGGCCTCCGGCCCGCCGCCGCCGGGAGCTGCGGGAAACGGGGCGCCGCCACCGCCACCGCCCGGAGGAGGGGCCCCGGAACCGGGACCACCGCCTCCTCCGCCACCGCCACCGCCGCCTCCTCCCCGCCCGCCTGGTGGGGGCGGAGGAGGCCGGTCAGACGGTCTCACCGGGATTCTACAGCATTTTTTGGACCAGCTCCATCTGGATCACGTAGACACCGGAGACCTGCTGCTTCTGGTACTGCTGTTCTTCCTCTTTCGGGAGGATGCGGACGAGGAGCTGCTGGTGGCCCTTGGCCTGCTGCTGATTCTATAGTCACCGCAGCTGAATAGAACCAAATGCTTCTTTTCAACCGCATAGATTGACGATACGAAAAACGAGGACGGAAACCCGTCCTCGTTTTGTTCAATCCAATGGCAGCAGCACCGTGCCGTCCGGCAGGGTGAAATCCGCCGCCGAGGGTTCCGCCTGGTCCACGGTCAGGGAGGCCATGCGGTATACCGCCTCCCCCTCCAGCAGCTTCTCCGCCGCCGCCAGCAGGCCGGTCTCCACGCTGACCCAATACCGCAGCACATAGTCCCCCTCCGCCGCCTCCACATAGATGCAGGGGATGCCGGAGGCCTCCCGGTAGTCCGCTGCGGTGATGCGCTCCGTCTCCAAGGTCAGAATCTCCTCATAGGTGGGAATGGGCTGCTCATGATCGGCGGTGATCGTTCCCACCGGAGCCGTATAGACCTGGTGCTCACTGTTGTACCAGATGGACACCGTCTCCGCCCCGGTGATGGTGTGGCGCACACGGCCGTCCGGCATGGTGCGGTCCGTCCGGGTCCAGGGCCCCACTGCGGCCACCGTCACCTCATAGGAGACGCTGCCGCCGCTCCAGAGGTGCTCCACCGTGACGGAGCGCCGGTAGCGCTCGGGCCTTTTCAGGGTCTCCACCGCCGCCTGAACCGTCTCCGGCGTCACCTCCACAACCGTCAGCCTGTCGCCAAAACCGGTGCTGTCCCCGCTCTGGTCCGGCACGGAGGCGGGGTCCGGCAGCACAATGGTCCCGGGCCGGTGGATGCTGCTGCCCAGCATCATGATCCCCAGCGCCACCGCCAGCGCCACAAAGACCCAAGTGATCCGGTTCAGCTTTCGTCTGTCCAAGCCCATCCTCCTCCCGCTTCCCCTGAGGGGTCAGGGGCAGTAGTCCTCCGGCCGGTCTCCCCGGCCAAAGTGCCATAGAATGGCGTCGGCAATCCGGCGGCAGGCCTGTCCGTCTCCATAGGGATTCACCGCGCGGGCCATCCTCCGGTAGGCTTCCCGGTCCCGGATCAGCCGCTGTGCCATGGTCACAATGTCGTCCTGGACCACGCCCGCCAGCTTGACGGTGCCGGCGGCCACGGCCTCGGGCCGCTCCGTCTCCCGGCGCAGCACCAGCACGGGCTTCCCCAGGGCCGGCGCCTCCTCCTGGAGGCCTCCGGAGTCCGTCAGCACCAGGTCGCACCGGGCCATGAGATTGTGCATCTCACCGGGGGGCAGCGGGTCGGTCAGGTGGACCCTGGGGGCGCCCCGGAGATACCGGTCCACCGCCTCCCGCACCACCGGGCTCAGGTGAACCGGGTACACCAGCTCCACATCCCGGTCCTCCTCGGCGATCTGCCGCAGGGCCAGCATGATGTTCTTCATGGGTTCCCCGTAGTTCTCCCGGCGGTGGCAGGTGACCAGCAGGATCTTCTTCTCCCCGTAGGGCAGCCGGTTCAGCTCCTCCGCCGCGAAGCGGTAGTCCTCCCGGACGGTGGTCTTCAGGGCGTCGATCACCGTGTTGCCCGTGAGGAACAAATTCTCTGTATGGCCCTCCCGGATCAGGTTCTCCCGGTTGCTGGCGGTGGGGCAAAAGTGCAGGTCCGCCAGGTTGGACACCAGCACCCGGTTCATCTCCTCCGGGTAGGGGGCGTACTTGTCATAGGTCCGCAGGCCCGCCTCCACGTGTCCCACAGGGACCTGGTGGTAGAAGGCGGACAGGGCCCCGGCAAACGTCGTCGTGGTATCCCCGTGGACCAGGATCAGGTCCGGCCGCAGGGCCTCAATGGCTCCGTCCATCCCGGTGAGGCACTTGCTGGTGATGGTGGCCAGAGTCTGCCGGGGGGTCATGATGTCCAAATCCCAGTCGGGCCGGACGCCAAAGACCTCCAGCACGCCGTCCAGCATCTCCCGGTGCTGGGCGGTGACGCAGCAAAGGCTCTCCACCCCCTCCCGGCCAGCCAGCTCCTGGACCAGGGGGCACATCTTGATGGCCTCCGGCCGGGTGCCGAAGACGCTCATAATCCGCAGGTTCTCCATTTACGGCTCCTCGTCTTTCTCCGTGTCTCCGGAGGGCTCCTCCCCGCCATGGGGCGGCGGCTCCTCCCGTTCCTCCTTCCCATCCTCCCGGGTCTCCCGCGGGAACACCACCCGGGCAGCCACCGCCGCCACAATGCACAGCGCCGCGAACAGCAGCATGGCCTTCTGCTCGCCGCTGGTGGTCAGAACCACTGCGGAAAGACCCAGAATGGCGGAGACCACGTACAGCGTGGCCACCGCCTGCTTCTGACTCAGTCCCATGTCGATGAGCCGGTGGTGGATATGGCCCCGGTCGGCGTGCATGGGGCTTTGCCCGTGGGCAATCCGGCGAATGAAGGCAAAGGAGGTATCAAAGATGGGCAGGCCCAGGATCAGGAAGGGCACCACAAAGGAGATCACCGCGTAGTACTTGAACAGTCCCTGGATGGACATGGTGGCCAGGATATAGCCCAGGAAGGTGGCGCCGGTATCTCCCATAAACATCTTGGCCGGGTTGAGGTTATAGGGCATGAACCCCACACAGGCCCCCACCAGCGCCGCCATGACCACCGCCACCTGGGACTCGGAGGCCAGGAGGGCGATCACCAGCATGGTGGTGGCGGAGATGGCGGAGACGCCGTTGGCCAGGCCGTCCAGGCCGTCAATGAGGTTCACGGAGTTGGTAATGGCCACGATCCACAGCACCGTGAAGGGAATGGACAGCCCTCCCAGCACCCAGTAGAGGTTCTGGGAGAAGATATTGGGGTTGGAAAAGGCCAGAATCCGCACGCCGCCCAGAGCCGGGACCAGGGCGGCCACAATCTGGACCACAAATTTCAGCAGCGCGGGCAGGGCCATGATGTCGTCCACCACGCCCAGCACCACAATGATGACCGCCCCCAGCAGGATGCTCCGCATCTCCGGCGTGATGGGGACGAAGAGCAGGATGCTCACCATGAAGCCAATGAAGATGGCCAGGCCCCCCAGCCGGGGGATGGGCACCTTGTGCATCCGCCGCTCGTCCTTGGGCACGTCAATGGCCCCCACCTTGTAGGCGAAGGTCTTGACCACCGGCGTCATCAGGAAGCTGGCCATCAGCGCCACCAGCAGTGCCAGCAGCACATAGGCCACCAGCTGTGTCTCAACTGTCATGGCACTCTCCTCAGCGGGCCACAAAGCCGATTTTCTTATAGACCTTCCGCAGCGTCTTCTCCGCCGCATACCCGGCCTTCTCCGCCCCGGCCTTGTAGACGCTCTCCAGGTAGGCCTTGTCCGCCAGGATGCGGGCGGCCTCCTCCCGAATGGGACGCAGGGTCTCCACCACCGCGTCGCCCACGGCGGGCTTGAACTTTCCGTAGCCCTGGCCGGCGAACTCCGCCTCGATCTCGTCAAAGGTCTTGCCGGTGACGGCGGCGTAGATATTCATCAGGTTGGCCACGCCGGGCTTATGCGCCGGGTCGTAGCGGACGGGGTTCTCCGTGTCGCTGTCGGTGACGGCCCGCTTGAACTTGCGGGCGATGTCCTCCGGCTTCTCCATCAGGAACACGCAGCCCTCGGGGACGGACTTGGACATCTTGCTCTCCGGCGTGGTCAGTCCCATGATCCGGGCGCCCGCCTTGGGGATGAAGGGCTCCGGCATTTTGAACACGTCCCCGTAGATGCCGTTGAACCGCTGGACGATGTTCCGCGTCAGCTCCACGTGCTGCTTCTGGTCCTCCCCCACAGGGACCAGGTCCGGCTGATAGAGGAGGATGTCCGCCGCCATCAGGGACGGATAGGTGAAGAGGCCGCCGTTGATGTTCTCCTTGTGCTTGGCGGACTTGTCCTTGAACTGGGTCATGCGGCTGAGCTCGCCGAACATCGTATAGCAGCCCAGCACCCAGCCCAGCTCCGCGTGCTGGTGGACATGGGACTGGATGAACAGGGTATTCTTCTCCGGGTCCAGGCCGCAGGCGATATACTGGGCCAGCTGCTCCAGGGTCCGGCGGCGCAGGTCGGCGGGCGTCTGCCGGACGGTAATCGTGTGCATATCCGCCATAAAGTAGTAGCAGTCAAACTCCTCGGCCCGGTCCGCCCAGTTCTTGATGGCCCCCAGGTAATTCCCCAGGTGCAGGTCCCCGCTGGGCTGAACGCCGCTTAACATCCGTCTCTTCTGATCTTCCATGTTTCACACCTCAATCGTTTCCGCCGCCATACTCGCGGCAATCTGAAAGGTTCTGTATCTGTCTCCGCTGAAGCGTCACGCTCTAAACGCGAAAAACCGCTGGCCCAGGTAGTTCAGGGCCGTGTACAGGCACATGCCCACCAGCATGGCCCCGTTCTCCTGAAGGCGCGCCGGCCAGTCCGTCAGGGCCCACCGCACCAGGGGCTGGGCCACGCCATAGGCCAGGAGCCAGCACAGCGCCACATTGGCGGCGAACTTCACCATCTGGCTCCAGGACCACTCCTTCCGCCGGAAGGTAAAGTACTTGTTGAGAAAGAAACTGACGGCCCCGCCCAGCACGTAGTTGGCGGCGGAGGCGCACCAGTAGGACCAGTGGGCCAGGTTGTACAGGAGGAACATGGCCCCGCACCCCACCAGGGTGTTGACAACTCCTACCAGCAGGAACCGGGGCACGGTCCCCTCCATCCATTTACGGCTCATGGGCAGTCTCCTCGTCGGTCTCCGCCAGGATATAGATGGGGCGGCGCTTGGTCTCCAGGTAGGTCTTCGCCAGGTACTGCCCCAAGATCCCCATACAGAACAGCTGCACGCCCCCCAAAAACAGCACCATGCAGGCCATGGAGGGCCAGCCGCCCACCGGGTCGCCGAAGAGCAGCGTCTTGATGATGATATAGACCACCATGATCAAGGACCCCACGCACAGCACCAGACCCAGCACCGAGGCCAGGGCCAGCGGCGCCGTGGAAAACCCCACGATCCCCTGAATGGAGTACAGCAGCAGCTTCCAGAAGGACCACTTGGTCTCCCCGGCCACCCGCTCCACATTCTCATAGGGCAGCCACTTCGTCCGAAAGCCCACCCAGCTGAAAATGCCCTTGGAGAAGCGGTTATACTCTCCCATGGAGACGATGGCATCCACCATCCGGCGCTTCATCATGCGAAAATCGCAGGCCCCCTCCACGATCTCCGTGTCGGAGATCCGGTTGATGACCTTGTAGAACTGCCGGGCAAAGAAGCTGCGGACCGGAGGCTCCCCTGCCCGGTTCTCCCGCCGGGCGGCCACGCAGTCGTACTCGCCGCTCCGGAGTCCCCGGTACATCTCCCTCAGCATGGCGGGGGGATGCTGGAGATCCGCGTCCATGATGGCAACATAGTCCCCTCTGGCGTGCCGGAGTCCGGCGTACATGGCCGCCTCCTTGCCGAAATTTCGGGAGAAGGAGAGATAGCGCACCCGCTTGTCCTCCCCGGCAAAGCCCCGGAGGAGCTCCAGCGTCCTGTCCCGGGAGCCGTCGTCCACAAAGAGCAGCTCCACCTCGCAGCCAAACTCCCCGGACAGCGCCGCCATGGTTTTCCGCATCTCCCGCAGAAAAAACGGCAGAGCTGCCTCCTCATGATAGCAGGGCACAATGATGGAAACCAGCATCCCCCGTTCTCCTTTCTACCACTCTACCACTGGGACAGCTTCACCACTACCGTGCCGTCCACCACCGCCGCAGACCCCGCCGCCGGGAAGACCGGCATGGCCTGCACCTCCCGCCGCTGGGAGAAGTCCGTCTCCGTGTCCCACCGCAGCGGATAGTTCAAATAATCCGTCAGATACCGCCCCAGGTTGTAGGTGGCGGCGGTATCGCTCCAGAGGCCCACGGTGCCCTCCAGATCCCGGAAGGCCTCCCGGCCCCGGTTCAGATAGCCGTTGTGATCCAGACGGCCCGCGAAGGCCACCGGCGTCTCGCCGGGGACATAGCCCTCCGTGCCCTCAATCCGCCCAATCACCTGACCGGCCAGGACCAGCGCGGCGTTCTTCTCCAGGTCCTTCTTCATGTAGACCTGGTTGGCAAACACCACGTGCTGCCACAGGACCAAACACAGCAGCGCCGCGATCCCCGCCCGGTGTGGCAGCGGCCGCCCCCGGTCCGGCTCCCGGCAGGCCAGGGCCAGCAGGTACAGCAGCTCCCCGGCAAAGGTCATCAGCTGGGTGGCACCGCCGTTCATCAGAACCCACACGGCGTTGAAGGCCGTGGGGATCAGGCACACCAGAATCGCCAGCAGCGCCTTGTTTCCCACCGCCAGCCCGGGCTTTCGCAGCAGGGCCCACAGGCAGAACACAAGCTCGCACAGCAGCAGAAGATGGACCGCCGGCATCAGCCAGCCCAGAACGCCCCCGCCGTCAAAGAGGCCGGACACGTAGTCCACGTTGGCCTCCTTCACCAGGGAGAGAATGCGGCCCAGACCGCCGCCGGCCAGCAGGGACTCCTCCACACGGCGCTTCTCCACATCCATGACCGCGCAGACGGCGCCCCAGAGGCCGTAATACAGCAAAAAGCTCCCCGCCAGCAGGGCCAGATACCGCACGCCGTCCCGGACCACCCGGGCCAGGGTCTCCCCCGCCGCGGTCCGCCGCAGGATCACCAGGAAGCACAGCGCCGCCGCCACGGTGAAATAGGCCTGGTACACCGCCAGGGACACCACCAGCGCCCCTACGCCCGCCGCCGCGTCCCGCCAGCGGCCCCTGGCAAAGAGCCAAACCGCCCCCGCCGCGCACAGCAGGGCAAAGGCGTACTCGTCCATGCAGTAGACATAGGTGGCCCCCGTTAGCGTCAAGGACATGTTGGCGCACAGCAGCGCGCAGGTGAGCGCCACCCCGCCCCGGGAGCGGATCTCCAGGAGATCCGCCGCCAGCAGGCCCGTCCCCGCCATCCAGAGCGTGAACAGCAGCCCGATGAGCCAGGGCGCCGCCACGTCCCCCTTGAGCTGCTCGTAGAGGGGGATCAGAAAGCGGCCAATGCCGGTATAGAACGCGGGGGTCCCGGTGCCGTAGGTGAAGTAGGAGACGCTGTCATGGGAGAAAAACTCGTTGGAGAACAGGAATCCGTGGGCCGCGAAGGAGGCCGCCGCAGCGGCACACAGGGCCAGCAGCGCCGTCCGCCGCAGTTCCGGACGGTTCCGGAATCTCCACTCCATGCCCTCTCCCCCCTCTTCGCATTTTCCCCTTAGCATAACACTTTCCTGTGAAGTTTTCAACCTCTTCCCTGTTTGTTTTTCCCAACCTACTGGAAATCCGGCACGATGTGTGATATCCTGTCAAAATAACGCCGTTCCCGGCAGTGAAAGGAGCATGGGCAATGTGGTCCCGATCAGTTCTTCTTTTACAGACGCGATCCACAGGCGCCCCTCACCGGATTTCAATATGTCCTCCCGGAAGAAAACCCGCCGGGCGCGGAGAGATCCTTGGGATTCCCTTGACATTTCTCCAGAAAGTGGAGATAATGGGAATGGCGGTTGCCGCCGCAAAAGCATGGAGGTAAACATATGACACTTGATATGAGCTTCTTCGAGGAGATGGAGGCCCGGATTCCCAAAGGACAGGTCCGCACCCGCTTTGCGCCCTCTCCCACCGGGTATATGCACGTTGGAAACCTGCGCACCGCGCTCTACACCTGGCTCATCGCCAGAAAGGCCGGCGGCACCTTCATCTTCCGCCTGGAGGACACCGATCAAAACCGCCTGGTGGAGGGCGCCACGGAGGTCATCTACAAGACCATGGCAGAGTGCGGCCTCACCCACGACGAGGGCCCCGACGTCGGCGGCCCTGTGGGGCCCTATATCCAGTCCCAGCGCCGGGAGCTGTACAGCAAATACGCCCACCTGCTGGTGAACAAAGGCGCGGCCTACTGCTGCTTCTGCGAAAAATGCGCGTCCGAGGAGGACAGCGGAACCTTTGACCGGGCCGAGGACCCCTGCCGGAACCTCAGCACCCTGACGCAGGCCTCCCACCTGGCCGACGGGAAGCCCTATGTGATCCGCCAGCGGATTCCCCGCACAGGCACCACCACCTTCCACGACGTCAGCTTCGGGGACATCACCGTGGAAAACAGCACCCTGGACGACCAGGTCCTCCTGAAGCGGGACGGCCTGCCCACCTACAACTTCGCCAACGTGGTGGACGACCACCTCATGGGCATCACTCACGTGGTCCGGGGCAGCGAGTACCTCTCCTCCGCGCCGAAGTACAACCTGCTCTACGAGGCCTTCGGCTGGGAGATTCCCACCTACGTCCACTGCTCCCCCGTCATGCGGGACCAGCAGCACAAGATGTCCAAGCGCCACGGGGACCCCTCCTATGAGGACCTGATCCAGCAGGGCTATCTCACCGCCGCCGTGCTGAACTACGTGGCGCTGCTGGGCTGGGCCCCCAAGGGCGACCGGGCCGAGCAGGAGATCTTCTCCCTGGAGGAGCTGGTGGAGGCCTTTGACATCTCCGGCATCTCCAAGTCCCCCGCCATCTTCGACCTGGCCAAGCTGGACTACTTCAACGCCACCTACCTCCGCGCCCTGCCGCCGGAGGAGTTCGCCCGCGCGGCGGAGCCCTATATCCGGCAGACCGTGAAAAATCCCGCCATCGACACCGCCGCCGTGGCGGCTCTGCTCCAGGCCCGCTGCGAGAAGCTGACGGAAATTCCCGAGAAGGTGGACTTCTTCGACCAGCTGCCGGAATACGGCGTGGAGTATTTCACCAATAAGAAGTCCAAAACCAACCCGGAGGTCTCCCGGGAGATGCTCACCGCCGTTCTCCCCGCCCTGGAGGGCGCGGCGGAGTGGACTCTGGACACGGTCCACGACACGCTGATCGCCCTGGCGGAGTCCCTGGGGGTGAAGAACGCCACGCTGATGTGGCCCGTCCGCATTGCCGTGGCCGGCAAGCTGGTGACTCCCGGCGGCGCCGTGGAGCTCTGCCACATCCTGGGCCGGGAGGAAACCCTCCGCCGCCTGCGGCTGGGCCTGGCAAAGCTCGGATAAGCGCCCTCCGCGCGAAGGGCGGACGGAGATCCGCCCGGAGCGCTTTCCCATTCCAAATCCGAATTTAACAAAAAGGACTGGTTGATCAAATGAGCAAACTCAACATTCCCGCCGGCTACAAAATGCCCCTGACCAACAACGAGCTTCAGCGGGCCATCGAACTGATTCACGCGGACTTTCAGCACAACCTGACGGTGCGGCTGAACCTGCACCGGGTCTCGGCCCCCCTGTTTGTGGACGGCTCCACCGGCCTCAACGACGACCTCAACGGTGTGGAGCGCCCGGTCTCCTTCGACATCCCCGACGTGGGAACCGACGGCCAGGTGGTCCACTCCCTGGCCAAGTGGAAGCGGCTGGCCCTGAAGCGCTACGAGTTCAAGCTGGGCACGGGCCTTTACACAGACATGAACGCCATCCGGCGGGATGAGGTGGTGGACAATCTCCACTCCATCTACGTGGACCAGTGGGACTGGGAGAAGCACATTGATCCACAGAACCGGAATGTGCAGTATCTGAAGGACACCGTGCGGGAGATCGTAGGCTGCATCTGCGACACGGCCACCGCCCTGCGCAACGCCTTCCCCGCGCTGCTCTTCCGGCCGGACCGGGATGTGTACTTCATCACCACCCAGGAGCTGGAGGACCGCTTCCCCTACCTGACCCCCAGCCAGCGGGAAGCGGAGATCTGCCGGCTGCACCACACGGTCTTTCTGATGCAGATCGGCGGCAAGCTGAAATCCGGCGTCAAGCACGACGGCCGCGCACCGGACTACGACGACTGGACCCTCAACGGGGACATCCTCATGTGGAACCCGGTGCTGCAGCAGAACTTTGAGGTCTCCTCCATGGGCATCCGGGTGGATGTGGAGGCTCTGGAGCGCCAGCTGAAGGAGGCCGGCTGCGAGCAGCGGCGGGCTCTGCCCTTCCACCAGATGCTGCTGAACGGAGAGCTGCCCCAGTCCATCGGCGGCGGCATCGGCCAGTCCCGGCTGTGCATGCTGCTGCTGGGCACCTGCCACATCGGCGAGGTCCAGGCCAGCCTGTGGGACCGGGAGACCCTGGAGGCCTGCGAACAGGCGGGAATCACGCTGCTGTAAGCGGGATATCTTCCTATAGAAAACCACAGCCCGGAGACCGTGCAGGTCTCCGGGCTGTTCTCATCGCTTCTTTCCGTTACAGTCCCCACAGCTGAAAAGAAGCACCTGCTTCTTTTCAACCCTGAGGCGCCGGTGCGCCCCAGGGGCCGTGAAACGGCCTCGGTGGACTTCCCAGGCAAAATATCATGTGATGTGCCGTGTTTTGCCCGCCTTGAACATTGGGCTCCCACTGTTCAAGTGTTTTGACTTTACTTCATCAAATCCGCCGTGATCTCGTCTGCCAGGGCCTCCAGGGCCTCCCGCTGGGGTGCCTGAACAGCGGACTTCACTGTGATGCCGCTCTCCAGCACCGTCATGTTTTTCATCTCGGAGAGGATTCCCCGGATCAGCTTCCCGGCCTGGGGACCCCAGGAGCCGTTTTCGATCACCGCTGCCGTGCGGCTCTGCAGGTTGTGCGCCTTCAGGTCCAGCAGCAGATTCTCCATGGGAGTGAAGATGCCGTTATTGTAGGTAGCCGAGGCAAACACCAGATGGCTGCACCGGAAGGCCTCCGCCACCAGATCGGACACGTCCATGTGGGACACGTCGTACTGGACGATTCCCCGGACACCCTTCGCCGCCAGGCGGGCCGCCAGGATATCGGCGGCATTGTCCGTGTTGCCGTAGACGGAACCGGTGAAAATGGCCACCGCCCGGTCCTCCGGCGTATAGGTGCTCCATCTCTGGTACTTCTCCACAAACCAGGCGATATCCTTCCGCCAAATGGGCCCGTGGAGGGGGCAGAGTATGGCAATGTCCATTCCGGCGGCCTTTTTCAGCAGGGCCTGCACCTGTACTCCGTACTTGCCCACGATGTTGGTATAGTACCGGCGGGCGTCGTCCAGCCAGTCCCGGGCAAAGTCCACCTCGTCGGCGTAGAGGTTGCCGCTGAGGGCGCCGAAGGTGCCGAAGGCGTCGGCGGAGAAGAGGATCTTGTCCGTGGTGTCATAGGTCACCATGACCTCCGGCCAGTGGACCATGGGAGCCGTGACAAAGGTAAAGACATGGCGGCCGGTCTCCAGGGTATCGCCCTCCTTCACCACCACGCTGCGGCTGCTGAAATCCTCCCCGGTGAACTGGGTCAGCATGGAGAGGGTCTTGGCGTTGCCCACCACCTTGGCCTCCGGCCAGCGCCGCAGAACCCCCGCCAGGGAGGCGCTGTGGTCCGGCTCCATGTGGTTCACCACCACATAATCCAGAGAGCGGCCATTCAGGCCGTACTCCAGGTTCTCCTGAAAGCGCACCGCCACGGTTTCCTCCACCGCGTCCATCAGAACGGTCTTCTCATCCAGTACCAGATAGGCGTTGTAGCTGACGCCCCGGGGGATGGGATATACGTTCTCAAAGAGGGCCAGACGGCGGTCCGACGCGCCCACATACAGGATATCCGAGGTTATGTTCTGTACACAATACATATTGCTTCTCCTTTGTGTGAAGAAATATTCCAAAATTACTTTACTCAACTTCCGGCGGTTTGTCAAGGCTCGCCGGAAAAATTGTGAAGTTTAAGACAAAGTGACAGGAACGACGGACGCCGCTCCTGTCACTTTGTACCGAGATTTGGACGCTTATACCGGTTTTTGCTCTTTTCCGAAGGCCTCCACAGCCCGGGCGGTTTCAGCCCGCTTCTCTTCCAGAGACTCCTTCAGAATCATATCCTTCACCTTCATGAGACGCGTGGTGGTGGCACGGTCGTTCTCATCCAGCTTCATGGTAATATACCGGATGGCCTCCTGGGTGTTGGGAATCATCACATACTCCAGGGCGTTGACCCGGCGGCGGGTCTTTTCGATCTCCTCCGCCATCAGCTGGGCGGATTTCTCGATCTCCGCCAGCTTCAGCATCTTCCGGAACACGTGCCCCAAGGCGTCCACGGCGGTGTCCAGCTCGCCGGAAGTCGCCGCGAAGCCATAGGGGTAGATGTCGGACTCGGAGCGGGTCTGCATCTGGAAGTCATAGACAGGCACGTTGACCGACATGATGTTCTGGGTGGTCTGGGTCAGCACCACGCTCTGCTTCGGATACAGCAGCGCCTGCTCCAGCGCCTCGGAGCTCATGAGGGCGGAGGCCACGGTGAAGGACTTGTGAACCGTCATCAGCTCCTCCTCCACCTCCGCCCGAAGGGACCGGACCTCCCGGACCGTATCCAGGAACTGCTTCATCAGCTCATCCCGCTTGTCTTTCAGCAGCTTGTGGCCCCGCTGGGCGGTGCGCAGCTTGCCTTTCAGGCGGGTGAGCTCCATGCGGGTGGGGCTTACCGTGATATTCGCCATGGTTCCCCCCTCCTTTACTGCTCGTCTTTCTTCGGCCAGTACTTCTCAATCAGTTCCGGTTTAATCCGCTTCAGCTCACTCTTGGGCAGGATGCTCAAAAGCTCCCAGCCCAGGTCCAGCGTCTCCTCAATGGAGCGGTTCTCCTCGTAGCCCTGGTTGACGTAACGCTGCTCGAACTCATCGGCGAACTTGGCGTACAGCAGGTCTGTGGGCGTCAGGGCGGCCTCGCCCAGGATGCTCATCAGCTCCTTGTTGTCCTTGCCGGTGGCATAGGCGGCGAAGAGCTGGTTCATGGTGCCGGCGTGGTCCTCCCGGGTCTTGCCCTCGCCGATGCCCTTGTCCTTCAGACGGGAGAGGCTGGGCAGCACGTCCACCGGCGGGTGGATGCCCTGGCGGTAGAGGGCGCGGCTGAGGATGATCTGGCCCTCGGTGATATAGCCCGTCAGGTCGGGGATGGGATGGGTCTTGTCATCCTCGGGCATGGTCAGAATGGGAATCAGGGTGATGGAGCCCTTGTTCCCCAGCTGGCGTCCGGCCCGCTCATAGAGGGTCGCCAGGTCCGTGTACAGGTAGCCGGGGAAGCCGCGGCGGCCCGGGACCTCCTTCTTGGCGGCGGAGACCTCACGGAGGGCCTCGGCGTAGTTGGTGATGTCCGTCATGATGACCAGAACGTGCATCCCCTTCTCAAAGGCCAGGTACTCCGCGGCGGTCAGGGCCATACGGGGGGTGGAAATACGCTCAACAGCCGGGTCGTTGGCCAGGTTGGAGAACAGCACCGTCCGGTCAATGGCGCCGGTGCGGCGGAACTCGCTGACAAAGAACTCGGACTCCTCGAAGGTGATGCCGATGGCGGCGAAGACCACGGCGAAGTTGGCCGCCTCATCGCCCCGCACCTTGGCCTGCCGGGCAATCTGAGCCGCCAGGTTGGCATGGGGCAGGCCGGAACCGGAGAAGATGGGCAGCTTCTGCCCGCGGACCAGGGTGTTCAGGCCGTCAATGGTGGAAACGCCGGTCTGGATGAACTCGTTGGGATAGTCCCGGGCGGCGGGGTTCATGGGCAGGCCGTTGATGTCCCGGTACTCCTCCGCCAGGATCTCCGGGCCGCCGTCAATGGGCTGGCCCATGCCGTTGAAGACACGGCCCAGCATATCGCCGGACACGCCCAGCTGGAGGGGATGACCCAGGAAGCGCACCCGGGCGTCCGCCAGGTTGATGCCGGCGGCGGCCTCGAAGAGCTGCACCACGGCGGTGTCGCCGTTGACCTCCAGCACCTTGCCCCGGCGAATGGAGCCGTCGTGGAGCTCCACCTCTACCAGTTCGTCATAGGTGACGTTCTCCACCATGCGGACCATCATCAGAGGACTTACGATCTCCTCTACCGTTCTGTATTCACGGATCATGCCTGCTCACCTCCCTGGGCTGCCACCGCTTCGATCTGCTGCTCCATCTCCGTCTGGATGGCGGCGTACTCCGTGGGATAGTCCTCCACGGGCACGCTCTTGGCGCGGCCGATCTTCTCGCGGGCGGGAATGTCAAAGAGCTTCATCACCGGCGCGCCCTTCTCAATGGCGGCACGGCAGAGCTTGTCATAGCTGAGGATGATATCCAGCAGCTTCTCCTGCCGGTCATAGGCGGAGAATCCGTCGATATCCGTAAAGGCGTTCTGCTGCAGGAAGTCCTCCCGGACCATCCGGGCCACCTCCAGCGTCAGCTGGTCGGAGGGCGACAGGGCGTCCTTGCCCACCAGCTGGACGATCTCGTTGAGGTTGGACTCATTTTGCAGAATGCTCATGGCCTTGGTGCGGTTCTTCATGAACGACTCTCCCAGGTTCTCGTCAAACCAGGGCTTCAGGGAGTCCAGATACAGGGAGTAGGAGGTCAGCCAGTTGATGGCCGGGAAGTGCCGCTTGTAGGCCAGAGAGGAGTCCAGGGCCCAGAACACCTTTACAATCCGCATGGTGGCCTGGGAGACCGGCTCGGAGAGGTCGCCGCCCGGAGGGGACACGGCGCCCACGGCGGTCAGGCTGCCCCGGCGGTCGTCGGAGCCGATGCACGCCACCGATCCGGCCCGCTCGTAAAACTGCGCCAGACGGGAGCTGAGGTAGGCGGGATAGCCCTCCTCGCCGGGCATCTCCTCCAGACGGCCGGACATCTCACGGAGGGCCTCGGCCCAGCGGGAGGTGGAGTCGGCGATGACGGCCACGTCATAGCCCATGTCCCGGAAGTACTCGGCAATGGTGATGCCGGTGTACACGGAGGCCTCCCGGGCCGCCACGGGCATGTCGGAGGTGTTGGCAATCAGCACCGTCCGCTTCATGAGGGACTCGCCGGTGCGGGGGTCCTTCAGCTCCGGGAACTCCCGGAGCACGTCGGTCATCTCGTTGCCGCGCTCGCCGCAGCCGATGTAGACCACGATGTCCACGTCGGACCACTTGGCCAGCTGGTGCTGCACCACGGTCTTGCCGGAGCCGAAGGGTCCGGGAACGGCGGCGGTGCCGCCCTTGGCGATGGGGAACATGGTGTCAATGATCCGCTGGCCGGAGCACAGGGGCCGGACCGGGGGGAACTTCTGCTTGTAGGGCCGGCCCACACGGACGGGCCACTTCTGGGCCAGCCGCAGGGGCACCTCCTTGCCATCGCCGGTCTTCACCTTGCCGATGGTCTCCGTCACGTTGTAGGAGCCGCTCTTGAGCTCGGTGATGGTGCCGCTGACGTTGGGCGGCACCATGATCTTGTGGAGCACCACCGCCGTCTCCGGCACGGTGCCCAGGATGTCGCCGCCGGCGACCTTGTCGCCCACCTTGGCGGTGGCGGTGAACTCCCACTTCTTCTCCTGGTCCAGGGCGGGTACTTCCACGCCGCGGGAGATGTTGGCGCCCACCTTCTCCACGATCTTCTCCAGCGGCCGCTGGATTCCGTCATAGATGCCCTCGATCATGCCGGGGCCCAGCTCCACGCTCATGGGCGCGCCGGTGGTAACCACCTCCGCGCCGGGGCCCAGGCCGGAGGTCTCCTCATAGACCTGGATCGAGGCGGCGTCGCCCTTCATGGTCAGAATCTCTCCGATCAGACGCTGGGGACCCACGCGGACCACGTCGGACATATTGGCGTCCGAGAGGCCGGTGGCCACCACCAGCGGTCCGGAAACTTTAACAACTTTACCGCTCAAATTTTCAACCTTCTTTCAGGATAAATTCGCCGGAAAGGAGTGCTCTTTCTGCGGGCACATGCCCAAAGCACCCCCGGGGCCAGGGGCCGCAGCCCCTGGTTTCTCCGCGCGGGGCGGAGAATGGAACACAGCCGCCGCAGCGCAGGCGCCCTCCCCCGGCTCAGCCGCCGTGGACGGCGTCCCTTCTGCGGGGAACGGGGGAACACGTCCCCTCTTTACAGGATGTCGGCACCCACGGCCCGCTCAATGGCCCGCTGGATGCTGTCCCGGCCGATGCCGAGGGGGCCCTCCCGGCCGGGGATCAGGATGATGGCGGGGCGCAGCTCATCCTTGTACCGGGTGATCACGTCCTCCATCTCCTTGGCCAGGGTCTCGGTGAGATAGATCACCGCGCAGTCGGTCCTGGCCAGCTGGCGCACCTTCTCCCGCGCCTCCTCCACGGAGGCCACCGGATAGGTGTCCAGCCCCAGGGCCCGGAATCCCATGACGGATTCCCAGTCGCCGATTACGGCGATCCGATAAGTCACAGCCATCTTGTCACCGCCTTACACATAGCTCCGGCGCAGCCGGGCACGGATCAGCTCCGGGGAAAGGCCCGCGCCCCGGCCCAGCAGCAGAATCCGGAGATTCGTGTACTCCGTCTCCCGCGCCGCCAGATACCCCAGCAGCGGAGCCTCGCCAAAGGGCACGGCCTGGGCGCCGGAGAGATACTCTCCCACCGCGTCGTCACAGAGCCGCTCAAAGTCCGTCAGGGCGCCGCCCTTCAGGGCCTCCGCGCCGGCCTCCGCCGCCTCCCGCAGGGACGTGGGGGCATAGAGCTCCGCGAGTCCCGCGCCGTGATCGGCGCTGACCTTCAGGATGGACCCCTCGTCGATCTCGCCGCCGTCAAACAGCACACCCCGCAGAAACTCGGCGCTCTTGCCCATGCGCAGTGTCCGCACCAGACTCCGCAGGTTCGCCCCGTCGATCTGGATCTGGACATACCCCCGCAGGAAGGCGCTGCCCGTGGCGTCCGCCACGTCCATCATGTCCTGGTAGCACCAGCGGTCCAGCACGATGTCGCTGAGCTGGGGGTCCCTGGTGGTGTCCAGCACCTCCCGGGCCTCCGCCGCCGCGGCTGCCAGACGGGCCGGCAGATCCAAGAGATTGCCGCTGCTGACGGCCTCCCTCAGCTTCTCCGCCGGCACCCGGCCCATATCCATCATCAGGTGCGCCGGGTCCTCGTCCATCGCCTCCGCCTTCAGCAGGGCCTTGACATTGTGGTAATCGTATTTCAGCTTGAAAATGTCGAGATATCTGGCATCCGGGGCGCTGTCGGCCAGGTCGCTGAGGGTGGCCTCCCGGGCTGCCGCCAGAGCGGCGTCCATGGCCTCGGGACGGGTGGGGTCCAGCTCCGGATAGCCGCACTCCTGAAGGATCTTCACGGCCTCCTCGTCGCTGCGGGCCTCCAGCACCTGCTCCATCCGCTCCCGGGTGAGGAGCGTGTTCTCCATGGCCCGGATGCGGGCGGAAATCGCCAGATAATCCGTGTCTTTGATCTTCTTAGCCAAGGCGTTTCCTCCTTATGCCTCCGGGAACAGCTTCTTCGCCACCGCTCCCGCGGTCTCCGCCTTTTGCAGGCGCACCAGCGTGTCAAAGGTGCAGTTGACCTCCACATTCCGGTCCTTCAGAATAAAGCCGCCCAGAATCTCGCGGGTCTCCCGGGAGAGGGTCAGCTTTTTGCCGCCGTCCTGGTTGGCCTTGGCCACTGCGGCCTCGCCTACCCGCTTGCGGTCCTTCTCCGAGAAGATGACCTCTTCCTTCCCCGTAGAGGACGCCCGAACCAGCAGCGCCGCCAAAACCTCTGTGTACCGGTTCTCCGGAAGCTTGCACAGCTTCTCCAGCGCCAGGGCATAGGCCTTCTCCACCATCTCCTGCTTGGCGGCCAGGGCGGCCTTCCGGGCCTCCATCTGGGCCGCGCTGATCAGGCGCTCCTGCCGCTCGGCGGCGGCCTTTTCGTTCCGGCTGTCCAGCTCCGCAGTCTCCGCCTGGGCCTGGTCCTCATAGCGGGCGGAAATCTGATCCGCCGCCGCCTGGGCCTGGGCCAATACGGCG
Source organism: Oscillibacter sp. (assembly GCA_022796315.1). Taxonomy (GTDB): domain Bacteria; phylum Bacillota; class Clostridia; order Oscillospirales; family Oscillospiraceae; genus Oscillibacter. The sequence goes on from JAAWIL010000009.1 coordinate 21,525, forward strand.
TCAATCTCCGCCTGGGCCTCGGACTGAATCAGGCCGGTGATTTTTTCGATTCCGTTCATATTGACTCCCCTTTCTGTGGGGTCAGGCGCTGATATTGATGATCATCAGCATGGAAGCCAGCAGGGACAGGATGGCGTAGAACTCCACGGTGATGCAGAGCACCATGCCCTTGGACCAGTCGTCGGGCTTCTTGGCGAGGATGTTGATGGAACCGGCGGCCACGCGGCCCTGGGCAATGGCGGAGAAGAGTCCGCCGAGGGCCATGGGCAGGCAGGCAGCGAAGTACTGCATGCCCTGGGCAACCGTCAGCTGGGGAAGGGTGCCGGACAGCAGGCCCATGCGGAACACCGCGAAGAACCACACCACCAGGCCGTACAGGCCCTGGGTGCCGGGAATCACCTGCAGGATCATGACCTTGCCGAACTTGCTGGGGTCCTGGCACAGCAGGCCTGTGCCCGCCTCACCGGCCATGCCGGTGCCCTTGGCGGAGCCGATGCCGCTGAGTACCGCCGCCAGGCCCGCGCCCAGCAGGGCCAGGGCCAACCCACCGAACGCACCCAGGAAGGACTGCGCCGCCGCGTTCTGCTCGATTGCCTCGATAATCTCCATGTTGCCAATCATGATTTGTTCCTCCTCTTATTTCACCACATCGTAGTATTTGGGATTGATTTCCATGGGACGGAAGGGCTTTCCGCCGTCCTCGTAGAACTTGCCGAAGTACTCCAGGCACTGCAGTCTCAAGTCGTGGACATAGCAGCCCAGCAGGTTCAGCGCGAAGTTCAGGGTATTGCCCGCCAGGGAGATGATCAGGAAGATGACGATATTTCCGGGAATGGCCCCCAGGGTGTTGAACACCTGGGCAATGACCGAGCCCGCCAGCATCAGGGCCATGAGACGGGAGTAGGAGAGAATGTCTCCGAAATATCCTGTGACATGGTTGTACAGCGACCCAAAAATACCCGTGATCTTCCCAAATCCCTTGTTTTGCACCATGGGACCCGCCACAACCAGAACCAGCCCCAGAGCCAGCACAATGGGCGTCACGCCCAGGATCATCAGCGCCAGCCCCGCGAAGACCAGCCACCAGGTGACCTCCTCAAACACGGCGTCCAGCACCTTGCCGCTCCGCAGCTTCTGGATGAAACTGATGGCCATGCCCACCACAATCTGCACAAAGCCGATACACATGGCGGCGATCAGGATCAGCATGGTATCCTCCAGGGGTGTGAACAGGGCCGGCAGGGCAAAATCTCCGCCGGTGGTCAGCTTCACCGCCTGGGTCAAGAAGTCTCCCAGGAAGCCGCCGGTCAGCGCGCCCATGACAAAGGTGGACACGCCGCACAGCTGCATCAGGCCCATCATGTGACCCATGGTGCCCTTGGGGCGGTACTTCTTCAAAACGATGGTGCCCGCCAGGAACATCAGCAGGCCGTAGCCCATATCCGCCATCATGATGCCGTAGAACAAAATGAAGAACGGCGCCATCAGGGGGTTGGGGTCCACGTTGCTGTAGGCCGGGAGGGAGTACATCTCCGTCACCATGTTCAAAGGCCTGGTCAGCCAGTTGTTTTTCAGCTTCACCGGCACCTGGGGGATCTCCTCCTCCGCAGGGTCCGATGCCTCCCAGGCGCAGTTCAGACGCTCCAGCAGCGCCTCCACCTGGCTGAGGTTCTCCGCCGGGGCCCAGCCCTCAAAGAAGAGGATGGTCCCGTCGGTCAAAAGGCGCTCCGCGCCGGTATTGCTGGCAATCTCCGCGTTCAGCCCGTCCAGATACAGCCGCAGGGCGTCTCTGGCCCCGGCGTCCTGGACAATGGCCTCCGCGGCCTTCTCCTGGGCCTGCCGGTTCTCCTCCAGCTGGCGCTCCAGCCGGTCCGCGTTCTCCGCCGCCGTGCCGGTGTACCCCTGGAAGGACACCGCGCTGAAGTTGAAGGGCCGCAGAAGCTCCTGCACCTTCTCCTCCTCCGCCCGGTGGCAGATGAGCAGGCAGTACTTTTGCTGCTTATCCGCGCCTGCCTCGTAGAGCTCCGCCGCCGTATCCGCCAGGGCCGTCCGCAGGGCGCCGGTATCCGTGGCGCCGGGACAGACTCCCAGCCGGACCAGCGTGTGGGCGGTACCCTCCAGCTCCAGCGGCACGTCCAGGGACTTCCAGGGCTCCAGCGCCGCCCGGCGGGCGGTCAGCCGGCTCTCCTCCCCCTGCAGGCGGCTGATCTCCTGGAGGGCTCCGCCGATCCGGCGGGTGACCGCCCCGGCCTGTTCCCGGCGCTCCGGGTCCAGGAAGTCCTGCTCCGACACCGTCTTTCGCTGGATGAAGAGGCCGTCCTTCAGCTTGGCGTACTGTTTCAATGCCGCCAAGGCGGTGCTGACATCCGCGATCTCCGTCCGGGTCTCGGCCAGAGACGAGGTGCCCCGCCGCAGCAGCGCCGACCAGGCCGGGTCCGCCAGGCGGTCCTCCGGCTCGCTGATCTCCACACAGCCCAGGCGCAGCAGCTCCCGCAGGAGCTGGTCCCGGCTGCCGGCCATCGCCATGACGCGAAGCTTTTTCATTTTTACAATGGCCATCTCAGTGATTCACAACCCTTCCGACAATAAACTCTGCGGCCTCCTCCAGGTGCTGCTCCGCCTGCTTTCGCAGGGAGGCGGCCTCCGCCTCCGCGGCACGCTGAATCTCCTCCGCCTGCCGGGCAGCCTGGTCCTCAGCACGCTTCAAGAGCTCCCTGCCCCGCTCTGCGGCGCCGGCACGAGCCTGCTGCAAACGCGCCTGGCCGGTCCGTTCCGCATCTGTCCGCAGCTGCTGGGCCTGGACATCGGCGGCGGCCCGGCGTTCCTTTACCTGCCGTTCCACCTCCGTGACCTTCTCAATCGCTTCCAGTGACATCCCTTTTTCACCTTCTCTCGCATCAGCAGTAGTCCCCTGGCCTCACTCCTACGGGCCATGCGATCCAAACTCTCCCATTTTACACAACATAACTATATTATAGATGATCTCCGCAGGCAATGCAAGGAAAATTTGGGAGCGTATTCGATTACGCATGTGTTATAGTGGTTCCCGCAGGCCCTGTAAGGTCGGCTGTCAGCCGCCCGCCTCCCTATGACAGGCCGGATCTTCTTTAGAGCCTGTTTAATATCTCGACGTGTATGGATTGGCGAGTGGATTTTTTGCCCTGCAAGGCAAAAATCCGCAGGCATCCTGACGGATGGCAAGGA